>JBDTHH010000033.1:0-6764 GCA_039937055.1 Ktedonobacteraceae bacterium
TGGCTCTTTTTGTGCTAGTAACCGGCTTGGTTCATCTTGACACCTCTCTACTGCTCTTGCTTTCATGATCACCTGCGCTATCACTCTTGCTACTTCATGATGATCGCACTTGGCCAATGCATCGCTATAGGTCTTGCTGACTGGGAAACCTTTTGGCCAGTTCAAAAGCATCTTGATCTCTTCCTGCCTCTCATATATCCAATCAATAATCCCATCGAGTTTCGTTTCTCCCGCCATCTTCCCTAGCAGTATCAGCGTTAAAATCAATGCTAAAGGATAACGCTTCCCTTTTCTTTTACGTCCATCTTTCACGTGCTCAAATGCCTGATACAATGATGCCGCATCTACATTCAATGGCCCTTGGCCAACTTGCTCTCCATGGTCAAATATGGTAAGGTTCACTCCAGCTATTCCCTGCCTTTATAGGTGATTTATGCTTTTCCTATTCTAGCAAGGAGTAGCCTCCTTTTCCATTTTTCGGGACTTTCGGGTACACTCCAAAGCCCTGGCTATTTCAGGGATTATGAAGGAGGCTCAGGATAGAAGTGGAAGCAAGCTAGTCGTTTGTGTATCAATGACTATAAGAATTACAGAGTCACCCTTCCACAAAGCCACGCGCGAACTCCACGAAGCGATAGGCATCCGCGAAGTTGCTGACCAGGCCCAGGGAGATGCGCACAGCGCCGGTGCTTTTTCCATCGATGCAGAGACGGAAATCGTCGATGGTCAGGCGACTCTGGTGCAGGGGCTGGCGGAAACAGGACTGCAACTCGCCTGCCTCAAGTTCCAGCGCGATCTCGCCGCCACCCGGATTGCAGAAACAGCCGGTACGCAGGGAGATATTGACCTTGTTGGCCTCCAACTCGATCAGGCGATGGTCTATAGGGTTGCCATCGGCCCGGTAGAAATTGAGCGTAATCGTGCCACCGCGCCGTTCAGTAGTCACCGGGCCATAGAGACGCACAAGCGGCTGACCATTCTGGTGCCGCAGGGCCAGCACATTGGTGAGCAACCAACCGGTCAGTGAGCAGACACGTTCATGGATATTCGTCAGGCCGAGCGTCTCCAGGTGCCTCAAGCCTATTTCCACGGCCGGCAGGCTGAGGTAGTTGAGCGTGCCATCCTCGAAAGCCGCCTCGCCTTCCGCCAGGTAATAGCGGTCGCCCTGCACCGAGGCCACGGTGATCGTGCCGCCCGCGAACCAGGGACGGCGCAGGCGAGCCAGCGCCTCACGTCGCGCCAGCAAGCAACCAACGCCGGTAGGATAGCCAAACATTTTATAGAACGACATCACCACAAAATCGGGATGCCAGCGCCCCAGATCAAGGCGGTTCGTGGCGACGAAAGCGGCGGCATCCAGTAGCACATCCCAGCCCCTCGCCTGGGCCTGCTCGATCCAAGAGAGGGGGTGCTGCATCCCCGAAAAGTTGGACTGCGCCGGATAGGCGAACAGGCGATGCTCTGCGGAATGGTCACGTTCAAGCACCTTCAACAGATCATCCTGCGCCACGCACATATCGGGCAACACTACCGGGATATAGGTGATCTGTGCGCCACATCTGCGGGCAAATTCGCGAATGCCGTTGACGGAGTTGTGATTATCGAATGTCAGCGCGTAGTGGTCGCCCGGCTCAAAGGGGTACGACTCGCCCACAAGCTTGAGCGCGGCGCTGGCGTTCTGGGTGAAGATGGCGAGATACTCCCGTGGATCGGCGTTGAAATAGTGTAAGACGTACCTGCGCGCCTGCTCGATCAGGTGCGTCATCACCATCGAGGTAGGATTTGAGGAATGTGGATTGCCAAAGACGTTTTCGGCCAGCAGATCGTAATGCGCCCGCACCTGCGACATGGCGTACAGGCCCGCGCCGGTGTAATCGAGGTAGGTATGCCTACCAGTATCTAAGCGGGCGTATTCACGTGCGCGTACCTCATCTAACAACGCGGTAGATTGATAGCCGGGGTAGGTATGCAGGAACAGCCGCTGAGCTGCCTCAAAGGGTATGGTGGTTGTCGTCATTGCGTCACTCCATTGTGCTCTGATCTACAGCATACAACACAAACACCATGCAGGGCAAGATCCGTGATTCTGAGCAGAGGTTGGTAGGTGCAGCGTGTGAAAAATATACCTCGCTCTTGTCTTTCCATAGAGCAGCATATATACTGCCATGAGGACGATTTTGGGGAACAAAAATAGAATGAGAGGAGCGATGCCAAAGATAGCCCGCTTCATGCTTCTATGGTCAGCAGAACAAGACCTTTATCGGCTTTACGAACATGGCCATCTTTTGCTTGAGGCCAATAGTGCCTCCTGGTTTACCTGGCTGACCACACATACCTCCTTCTCTTTTCATGGAAGAAATGATCATTTCAATCTGCTCAAAGAAACACGGAAAAAGAGCGGCGAAGGATACTGGTATGCCTATCAACGACAAGGGAAACGTATCGCAAAACACTACGTGGGCCGCAGCGCCGAATTATTCACCACACGCTTAGAAGAGGTCGGGAGAGCATTTCAGAAGATACAAACGCTTGAGGCAGGTACCTGGCATGAACGAAAAGGGCCGCTCACACAAGCCATTGAGCAGACGCTGCAAGCACAGAACGCAGGACACGCAGCCGCCTTGATTGACCGCTATTTGACCGGGCGAGGCTTTGATGATATGCAGGATCTCTCCACATTGCGGAGCTGGCTGGAACAACTGCCCGGTGCCATCCTCTCCCGGTACCCGCTGCTCTCTCTTCACTACGTGCAAGTACTCTCAGTGAGCGTTGCACCAGAACAGCCGGCGGCCAGCACGCTTGAGCAGATAGATACGCTGTTGCAGATGGCTGATATTTGTTGGCGTGCTGAAGGCAATCTTGCTCGACTGTGCAAAATCTTCATCTTTTCTCAACAGAAAGCCACAGAAGGCCCATATCTTCATCTTTTAAAAATCACGAGAGCAGGTGATGCGCTTTCACCCTCCCACGCTTTATACTGCCATCCAGACAAAGTATCACCTATGTTTGGAGGAAGCACGATGAGCGAATTTTCTTCACGAAGATACGACGAAGATGTAGCGGTCCTGATTGTTGGAGGGAGCATCGTTGGTCTCTCAATGGCACTCTTTCTGGCACAACACGGTATTCCTGCGCTCCTGGTTGAGCGGCATGTCACGACATCGATCCATCCACGAGCTGGTGGCTTCAACACACGAACGATGGAACTATTTCGCCAGGTCGACATTGAGCCTGTCATCTTTGAACAAGAAACGCCGCCGGGACAACTCGGCGAAATGGGCCTGCGAGTAGAAAGCCTGACGGGAAAGGTGCTCGACAACACCGAAGCTCTAGCTCACCGACAGAGCAGCATCATCAATCCATTCGCAAGTCCCACGCGAACAGCGATGATTGGGCAGGATAAGCTGGAGCCGATATTACAGAAGCATGCAAGTGAACTAGGCGGCGATATCCGCTTTGGCACGGAACTGGTGCAGTTTGAACAACAGGTTGGAGGCATCAACGCTCTGATCCGCGAACGAGCCACCGGACAGGAGTACCGTATCCATGCACACTATCTGGTGGCAGCGGATGGCAATAGAAGTGCTATTCGGCAACAACTTGGCATAGGCTCATATGGCTATGGGATGCTGGGACGATGGGTCAGCATTCTATTTCAAACAGATCTCAGCGAGGCCTTGAAGGGGCGAAAGGTGGCACTTTGTTTTGTCAATAACGCCACACTCGATGGCGTTATTGGACAAGCTGGAGCATCGAGAGATCGCTGGGCGCTGTTCGCCAATCTCAAACCCAGGCCTGGTGAACGTCTCGATGCACCATCAGAAGCAGATTGCCTTGACCTCGTACGTGCGGCAATTGGCATCCCTGACCAGCCCGTTACGATTGTGAGCATGCTTCCCTGGGAACTTGCTTCACGCGTTGCAGAACACTATCAACAGCAACAGGTCTTTCTGGTTGGTGATGCCGCGCATGTGATGACAACGATGGGAGCATTTGGAGCCAATACCGGTATTGCCGATGCCCACAATCTGGCCTGGAAGCTGGCCCTCGTACTCAAAAACAAGGCTCACGAGAATCTGCTGGCAACCTACGGTCAGGAACGGCAATCCGCTGCGGACCTCGCCGTGAGCGTTTCCACCGGTTTATATGCCTATCGTCTGCCACATCATGAACAGAGAGAAGCTATTATGCAGAGTGCTGAGGAGATGCTGATGCGTGTCCGCAAAAGTCCTGATGGACCGCGACCAACAGCCTTCAGTGTGATACATGGCTATCGATATCGTTCAGGTGCTGTTTCTCATGGGAATGATGTTGATGCACTTTTTGAAAATGAGCCGTCGGGACGCTCTGGAGCGCGTGCTCCCCACGTCTGGTTAAGCCACAATGGCAAGCAGATTTCAACCCTCGATCTCTATGGAAGCAATTTTGTCTTGCTGGCAGGTTTCGCTGGACAGTGCTGGCATGAGCGGTTTGCAAAGGCAGCAAACAGAATGGGATTAGCCGTGGATAGGTATACTATCGGGCCAGATCAGTCGTATAGCGATGGCGATGGCAGCTTTCTTACAAGCTATGGGATAAGCGACTCAGGTGCTGTCCTGGTGCGACCTGATGGCTTTATCGCCTGGCGTGCTCAAAACGCTGCAACCCAACTGGTAGGGTCTGATGAAATTTTCATTGAACTATCAAGGTTGCTCGGATACGCTTCCCCTCTTTCTGCTCTATGACTATCCTCAGTTGAAGAAAATCTTCAGGCAGGGTAAACATCTAAAGGACCCCTTACGCGTGCTGGGCCTTGTCGTACAGAGTATACCAGGTATTATCGTAGTAGGGGGAAAACATATGTCCATACAGGGACCAGGTCGTGAAGTCATTGTGGCCATTGACGTACCAATTGCCGTTGATCTTAATGAACCAGGGACCACCACTGGAGCCACCAGTCATGCCGCAGGGGATGGAAACGACGGGGTTGCCTGCATGCTGCCGGAGAGTGCCAGGGGCATCCTCGCAGGCTTCTCTTCTCTGACCATCGAAGGGAGACCTGGCGGGGTAGCCATAGGCAGAGAAGACTTGATTCGCGGGCTGGTTATAGCCCCAACCACTGCCGCCGACCAGGTCGGTCAAAGCTCCCTGGCTGTTGGGAGAGACGATGGCCATGCCAAAGTCATGATGAAAATCATTCGGCCCGGCGTGTATCCAGTCGGCAGGAACCTCCAGGTCGCGCGCCGCCCAGCAGCCATACGGCGTGTTGCCATTCTCGTAAAGCGGGCAGAAGATCAGGTTCTGCACCCAACCCCCATTCCAGTAGAGGCAGTGGCCCGCGGTGTCAACAATGCTCTGGTTGAGGCTGACAACGGCGGTGCCAGAGCAGGATGAGTCTTGACCAGCAGAGTTCGTAAAAAAGACTCTCCCAACTGTCGAGAGGGGATACATAGGATTGCCACTGCGCGGTCGCTGCCCCTGCTGCCGGACTGCCTTGCCCTGGTTGGTGTCGCTGTTTCCCTGCGTAAGATCGGGAATAGTGCCGACCTGCTGATCGGCGTCGGCAGCGTTACGCATGCTCGACGGTGTCCAATGTTTGATGCCATCCGCGTTCGCATTCACCGTATGGTCAACGACAGTTCCTGCAGGGGCAAATGTTGAGGTGTACAGAAAATGCCCAAACACAACCAGGTACACGACGTACACGACAGCCAGCGAACGAAGAAAGAGCTTGTTGCCTTGAGATGGTTGGATAGGTCTATATGGTCGTGACATGATGCTCCTCTCTCATTCAAGAATGGCGCGGGCGCTCTTTCCCTTCGTCGAGAGCATTGACATGCGGCAGGTCGGCGGCCGTGGCATTGCGCATTTTCTCGGCTGTCCAGTACGTGAGGGTGTCAGCGGGTCGCGTATTCACCTGGTGCTTTATAATGGTGGCAGGGGGAGTTTTTTTCGAAAAACGCTTCCATATCATCAGGGATAGCCCCGCAAGCGAGCCAAGAAGGATCGTGCCAAGCAGGGGGAGCCAGCTCCGTCTCTTTTTTCGTGACATCATGCCTCTCTCTTTCATATCATACACCGTGTTACCTCTATAAGAGAACTATATCACATTGGGGAACATATTCAACTGCGCCGCCATCCGCGTCGATGGCTCCTGGGGCCTTGAGTATTAAAAGGCGCGGTGTGTGCGAGAGGCAGCATCGTCAGAAAAAATTACCCGATTCCCTCGGCAATCGATTTTCCCAGGGGATGCTCCATGTCCCATTCTGTGGCAATCAGGCGATGACCGGTCAGCCCTTCTGATGCATCTGAAGCGAGAAACACCGCAGGAGCCTTCATGATCTCTGGCTGGAGCAAGCGTGCTCGCACGTCTTCGGGCGTGGCAGAAGGGAGCATGCCGGTGCTGGTTGCCCCTCCGGGCAGCAGAATATTGACACGAATACCAGAAGCGGCGAGATCCTGTGCCCAGATGGCAGAGGCAGCCTCCAGTGCCGCCTTCGAGGGACCGTACGGAGAGAAACCGCGCCGCTTCATCGTCTCGTAGCTCACGCCGATATTGAGAATACTTCCTGTGCGCTGCTGATCTCTCATGTGTGTAACGACGGCGCGGGTCATATAGAACGGCCCGTTGACATTGGTGTCAATGATCATGTGCCACGTCGAAGGGTCTACTTCCCAAAAGTGGGAAGGCTCTGTCATAAAAGAGGAATTGACGTACTTCATTCCTCGACCGGCATTATTCACCAGGATATCAATCTGCCCAAAGCGTTGGATGGTCTGATCGA
>JBDTHH010000034.1:0-11154 GCA_039937055.1 Ktedonobacteraceae bacterium
ACGTTGAAAATGCCGATGCCGGCGTTCCAGAAGAACGAGATGGAGAGTAGCGCCAGTAGCAAGGGACTGCGCCCGGCGAAGCGGATGCCTCGCAGCAGGTTGGCCAGGAAGTTCCCCGCCTGCCTGACGCCGGTAGATCTCGCCGGCGTCAGGCTGCGCATGAGCACGAAGAGCAGGAGTGCGAAGACAAAGAATGTGCCGCTATCGATCCACAGCAGCGCCAGGGGTCCGATCAAGAAGACAAGCAGGCCGGCCAGTCCGGGGCCAGCAATGAAGCTGATCTGACGTTGCATTACCTCCAGAGAGTTGGCGGTGTTATAGTCTTCAGGCGGGACCAGCTCGGTGATCAGCGCGGGCGTGCCTACCTGGGTGATGACGGAGAGCGTGCCCAGCAGCGCGATGATAATGTATAATGCTGGCAGGGATAGCATATGCACGCCATCCAGCAGGGGAATGAGCAGGACCAGCCCGCCGCGCAAGATGTTATCCACGAGCATGACCGCCTCGCGCCGGAAACGATCAAGCGCCCAGCCAACCAGCAGACCGGAGAACAGGCCCGGCAGATCGAAAATCAGAAAGGTCAGCCCCACTTCCAGCGGATTATGGCTGCGCCCAAGCACGTACCACGCCAGACCAAACAGGGTGAGGCTGTCGCCAAAGCTGGAGATGAGCGCGCCACTCCACATAAGCATGTAGGCGCGATTGCGTAACATTGCCTTGTATCTCTGCATATATGCCTATTGTACAAGGCTTCAATAGCAGAAGATAGAGGGCCGTCCCGTGAGAGTCATCCTCACATCTCCATATAATATTTCCTCATGTTGTTCATATCAACCAGCACTTCAATGCCACAGCCCGGATAAAATCTCTTTGGATAAAAGTTGAGGCGGGGACTACGAAAAGAATGCGTTGTCCCTGTACGCGGGTCTGCCCAGCGAGCCATAAGTATGTAGTAGCTATACCACTCTGTTCTTGTTGAGTTCGTACCAGAAGACACAGTGCGGCTCGATCTGTGCTCCTTTATCTCGGTAACCGTTGCGACGATACGCGTTCCATATTTTTTTAGCCAATTAATATCCGATGCCCGCTTGTTGATGCTTATCATTGACACGAGGCCAAAGACTGCGCCGATGGCTCCTCCAATCAAGGCCGCTGTACTGTGGCCCTGGACGAAATCCAGCGGATTCTGGGGAGATGGTGTATCGACTCCATGTGAAGCCTCTATAAAAATAGAGATCAGGGTGCCGAAAAAGATACCCATCACCAGTAGGATAGCAAAGACAAAGAGTGAGCCAATAAAGGCACCCACTGTTCTCATACACCCCATTGTATGTCTCCTTTGAGAGTTTTGAGCAGAACGTGTATTGCATGTTTGCTATTTCACGCGAATGCTCCTCCAAAGGTAAACGTTATGATTGCCTATTTTGTGTACAGCAATCTGGCTCTTACTCTGCTCGCAAAATCTTTGAGGGATGCTCTGCGAATCCGTAGCGCGTGGCTTGCCTCGCCATCCCCGTGGTGACAGGACGGCGAGGCAAGCCACGCGCTACGGATCGGTATATATCATTTCCGCGGGCATATTTAGCGTTCCAGCGTGGTCTTGCTGTTGCGCTCGCCGTCGTAGGAGAGCAGGATGCGTTTGCCCTCGTAGAGGGTCTCCAGGTGGACGGGGCGGCCCCAGAGGACATGGACATGCTGGAGCGTCTTCTCGGCGTAGGTCAGATCAAGCTCCTGGCCCTCGAAGAGGTGCTTGATGTAGAGTTCGCGATTGCCGTGATAGTCGCCGTCGTCGATGACCAGGTAGGGGAAGCCGAAGTTGGTCATGCTGGCGACGATACCATCGCGCACCTTCTCCCAGTTTTTCTCCACGATGACCCACTCGTCGCCCTCTTTGCGGTACAGGTACAGATCGAGGTCGTCGATCAGGTCCTTGGTCAGGTAGTTGCGTAGAAAGGAGACATCGTTGTCGAGTTCGCGCACCTCGAAGATCTTCTGCCGGCCCATGCCCGGCTTGCGACCCAGACGCTCCTGCTCCTCTTTGGTGGGATTATCCCAGCGCCGCTCGATATCCTCCAGCATCTTGAAGCCCAGGTAGTACGGGTTGAGCGAGGTCTTTGAGGGCGAGAGCACGCCTGAGTGCAACTGGGCAAACTCGATGGTCTCCGAGTCGGAGATAAAGCCCTCGTCGCCCAACTCGCGCATGATGCGCGAGTGCCAGATGCTGTTATGATGCAGCATGCCATTGGCGACATAACGATGCGTACGGTCAACGGTAATATCATACACATCGGCCATACCATGTTCGATGCTGACGACTTCATCAGTCGTGTCTTCTTTGACGAACCAGCGATGGCTCGCCAGGTACTGGCGCAGATTCTCTTGCTTGCGCGCGAGGTTGAAGCCAATTTCTCGCGAGTAAACCTCTGCCGATTTCCCGCAAATCCACACATTGACGCCTCGCCGGCGCGAAAGGATGCCATAGTTCAACAATAAAATCTGTAGCGTCCTGGCGATTTCATCGCTGAAAGTGGAAAGAATCACGCCGTGTTTGATGGAAGCGCAACCATCGCAGTCGAAGTAGGCGCGCAGGAATGCGCTGACGACCGCTTTGGGCGAACGCAGAATGCAGTCCGGTATGCATTTCTCGCGTGCCTTTGCATGCAGTTCGATGCCGAGCGATTGCAGCAAGTCCAGCACATTGGCAGAGTAGAAGACGACGCGCCACCTACCGCCTTTACCATTGACCGTCCTGCTATCCCAGAATGGTATGGTCTCAATCGCGAATAAGTCCAGCGCGAGAGCGGCATAGCGGTCAGCCAGCTCACGATCGCCGGTAGTGTAGCCGATGGCATTTTTCGAGACGTGGATGTTGCCATCGCCAATCAAGTAGCCGAGAAACTCTGCGAATGATTCGGTGACATGTGTTGGCGAAACGAGTGGGAGACGAGTGCTGTATAGTGGCTTACCAGCGTTGCCGGATGTATAGCCTGTGCTTTGAACAGCAGAGATGATGCGATCTCTGGCATACGTTGTTTTGTCGCTCAGCGAACGATAGACTGTGTGTACACCGACGCCTGCTGCCAGGGCTCCATCTTCGCTGGTCGACGCAACTATTTTTAGGTGAGCAGGTTGCGCAATCTCGACCATCTGCTTTGACCAGAGATTGTCACCAACGCTCAGTGGGATGCGCAGCCCGACCTGCACATTTTTCAGCGCGATCCATTGATCTGGCCCAATGCTCAGTTTGTGTTCTTCCGCGCCTTCTAGCATAAGTCCGCGCCGGGTGCGCAAGCGAATTGTGGCAACATTGCGCGTAAAATGTCGATCAGTGATTTTGTCCTGCTGTCCATTGCCACTAACCACCTTGAAACTCTGGGCCGCCGCAAGCATATCATGCAATGCATCATATCTCAGCAATCCATGCTCAGTAGGGATGAGGCTATCTGCCCGGAGGCAGGCCCAACCTTCATTCATGACCTTCGTCTGCATCTGCGGCACGAAGTACAGCCACTCCACGCGCACAATCTCGATGATGTCGCGCTGCCAGGGCAGAAGATTGGGGGCATATTGTAGCAGGAAGAGCAGGATATCCTTCTCCGGCTTCTCCGGGAACTTCGGAGGCTTGCCCAGGCGCTTCTCGCGCTCCGCCTCCGCGCGTTTGACCTTAGCCTCGCGGTCCATGCTCCACAGGTCATCGTATCCGCCGGTGATCTCAGTGGTAGACTTCTCCTGTTTGCTCTCAGGCGCCTCTTTGCGCAGGAGCAAGTTATAGTCTACATGCTCCTGAATGGAGAGCACGGCATCGAGGAAGCGCTCGATCTCAAGCTTGCCATGATCGAACTCGTACTTGGCGATGCGCTCGGCGTGAATGCTGGCTTTGTCGATCATACGCCGCGAGGTATGTTGGAAGTAGGCGTTGTTCTTGAAGAAGTCGGTATGCCCGAAGACGTGCGCCGCCACAAAGGTATTCTGCAGGAAGTCGTTCATCTCCATCAGGAAGGCATAGCTCGGGTTGGTGTTGACCACCATCTCGTAGATCTTGCTCAGCCCGAAGTCGTAGTACATCTTCTGCCGGTGATAGGCCTTGCCATGTGTCCAGTGACTGAAGCGGCCGGGCAGGCTGTACGAGGCAAACTCGTACATGATGGTGGCCGGCACCAGCTCAAAGTGCGTGGGGAAGGGATCAAGGCCGAACTTCAGCGCCGTATCCCACGCGCGCCCAATGCCATCGCGCAGACGTTCGATTTCGCTCTCTGACATAACTGATTTACCTCGTAGGCACAGTATCGCCGCGCTGCGCAAAGAACTTGCGTAACGCGGGATAGACCTCTTTTTTATCTGAGATGGTCACGGCGATAAACTTCTTGTCGCTGATCTTGTTGTAGGCCGACATCAGCGTGCTAGGGGAACGATAGTGGCCCTCGCGGATCTCGCCGTAGCCAAAGATGTTACAGAGTTCCATCAACCTGGTGACCAACTGCACGCAGCGCTCATTGTCCCATGGCAGGTTGTCGCCGTCGGAGAAATGGAAGGGGTAGATGTTCCAGTCGTCCGGGTTGTAGCGCTCTTTGATGATCTCAAGCGCCAGTTCGTAGGCCGACGAGACCTGCGTCCCTCCGCTCTCACCCTTGTGGAAGAACTCGTCCTCTGTGACCTCTTTCGCGTCAGTATGGTGGCTGATAAAGACGATCTGCACGTTGTTGTACTTCGTGCGCAGGAAGCGCACCATCCAGAAGTAGAAGCTGCGGGCAATGTATTTCTCGAACTCGCCCATTGAGCCGCTGATATCCATCATGGCGATCACGACGGCATTGGACTGGTAGCGAATGGTTGGCTCCCAGACTTTAAAGCGCAGGTCTTCGGACTTGATGTCCTTAAATTTGGCCTCGCCCTTGGCCGCGTTGCGTTTCATGTTCTCCATGATCGTGCGCTTCTTATCGAGGTTCGACAGTGGCCCCTTTTTGCGCACATCGGTGAAGCGCACAGACTCGGTTTGCAGCTCCTGCTGGCGTTTCTGTTCGAGGTTGGGCAGGCTGAGGTCTTCAAAGATCATGGCGGCCAGCTCTTCCATGCTGATCTCAGCTTCGTAGTAATCGTAGCCAGCATCCTTGCCGGCGTCGCCCTTCTTGCCCTTGCCGGAGCGCGGCTCCTGCGCCACCACATCGCCCACCTTGCTCTTGCCGGTGCCCTGGCCCGCGTGCTGCTGGCGGCCAGGGTCGTAGCGGAAACGGTACTCGTCCAGCGAGCGAATGGGGACGCGCACCGCCTTCTTGCCGTCGGAGAGGATGATGCCCTCTTCGCTGACAATCTCATGCAGGTTCTTCTTGACCGCCTCGCGGATCTTCTCTTTGTGGCGCTCCTGGTCGACCTGGCCCTTGCGGTGCAGCGACCAGTCATGCTGAGAAACAGACATCAAGCAACTCCTTTATAGGGGCACCCCATCGGCGTCAACCTATGCAGAGGAGATCCTCTGCACCCTCTTTTTCTTGCCGCCTGCGACGACAAAAAATGATAGAAGGAGTATGTGGGGACACCCCACACCCCGGCAGGGGGCCGCAGCCCCCCTGCACTCCCTGCGGTGACGCCTCTGGACGCGGGCTAGCGGTTCAGCAGGCTGCCGGTGTAGCGCAGAATCTCGTTTGCGCACACGTGGCAGTAGCCATGTTCCGCCATCAAGCGATCAACGACTTCATTGATCTTGCGCAACTGTTCTTTGTCGGGCGTGCGGGTCGATGTGGTGATCTTCACCACATCGCGCAGGTCCGCGAACAGTTTCTTCTCAATGGCCTCTTTGAGCCGCTCGTGGCTGGTATAGTCGAAGGAGAGGCCCTTACGCGCCAGGGAAGAGATGCGGATCAGGATCTCCTCGCGGAAAGAGCGCTTGGCGTTATCGGTGATGCCGATTTGCTCCTCGATTGAGCGCATCAGGTGCTCATCGGGGTCCATCTCCTCGTCGGTGATGGGGTCGCGCAGCTTGGTCTTGTTGCAGTACGACTCGACGTTATCCAGGTAGTTGTTCAGCAGTGTGCGCGCCGACTCCTCGTAGGAGTAGACGAAGGCGCGCTGCACCTCCTTCTTGGCCATCTCGTCGTACTCTTTGCGCGCCTCGCTGATGAAGGCCAGGTAGTGCTCGCGCTCTTCACGTGTGATGCTGGTATGCTGGTCGAGGCCATCGCGCAGGGCGCGCAGGGCGTCGATGGGGTTGATGCAGGTCACGTTCTGCTTGACCAGCGCGTTCGAGAGGCGATTGATGACATAGCGCGGCGAGATGCCTTCCATGCCTTCGCGTTGCGCCTCCTCCTGCAACTCGCGCACATCCTTCTGTTTGAAGTCCTCGATATCCTCGCCGTCGTAGAGCTTCATCTTCTTCATGATGCTCATGCCGGCCTTCTTCGAAGGCTCCAGGCGCGTCAGCACGGCAAAGATGCTGGCGATGCGCAGGGTGTAGGGCGCGATATGCACATTTTGTAAAGCGCTCTGCTTGAGCAGCTTTTCGTAGATCTTGACCTCATCGGAGACACGCATGTTGTAGGGCACCTTGACCAGGATGATGCGGTCCTGTAGGGCCTCGGACTTCTTGTTGCCCACAAACGACTGGTACTCGTGCTCGTTGGTATGGCTGACGACCACTTCGTCGGCGTAGATCATGCTGAAGCGCCCGGTCTTGATGTTCTGTTCCTGGCTGAGCGTGAGCAGCACATACAGGAATTTCTCATCGCAGTTATGGTTCACAATGCCATTGGCCACAAAGGTGTTGGATCCAGGCACGTGCAGGTCCCAGCACTCGGCCTCGCCATCTTCGAGCGAGACGATGGTATCGTAGAACTGCGAGGGGTTCAACAGCATATTGAGGCCCGGAGGCGGCTCAACCCAGCCTTCGAGCTTGCCCAATACCTTCGTGGCCATTGCGCGCGTGCAGTCAACCGTGCCGCTGCGCAACTGGTGCAGGTTGCCATAATCTTCGCCTAGCACCTGGTGTGCCTCCTGGCGATTGCTGCTGTGATAGCCGCCGTTGACCTGGGCGCGTGCCACCGCCACCTGCTGTAACTCCTCGGAAATGGCCGTCCAGTAGCCCGCTGTATTGGGGATAACGTCGGCCCGTCCCGACCGCTCCATGCGCAGGGTGACCTTCTCATAGGTGAGCTGCTTGCGCTGGGGCAGCAGGCGCATCTGCGAGGCCAGCAGGTCGGCATCCGCGCCGCTGGCGGTCACGGTCCAGTAGTTGCGATACTCGCTATCATGCGAGGCCCGCTGCATCTGCATGACACGGCGCGAGACCACGCCGAGGTTGAGCAACACGATCTGTAGCTGGCGCGAGAGTTCCTCCGAGTCGGTGGTCCACGAGAGCCGGCCATTGAGGTTGACGGTGCCATCGCCCGCGAAGTAGCCAGCCAGGAACTCTAGCATTGACTCGCGCGATGACTGGAGCACAGTCCAGGGGATCTCCTTGTGAGATGCGCCGGTTTTGAAGCCAGCGTACTGCAAGAAGTCGGCCAGGGCCACATTATTGAGCTGTACAGCGGTCGGATACTGGCGCGGAGTGATGCCGAAGAGTTGCTGCGTCAGGTGCGTA
This sequence comes from Ktedonobacteraceae bacterium, assembly GCA_039937055.1. Lineage (GTDB taxonomy): Bacteria > Chloroflexota > Ktedonobacteria > Ktedonobacterales > Ktedonobacteraceae > JALYTT01. Next base: position 7,574 of record JBDTHH010000034.1, read on the forward strand.
TAATCAGTGCGCAGGGCGTCCTCTGTGTTGGTGAAGCGAACCGCGCCATCGGGCCGCACATCGCCCTCGGCGACCAGGTAACCAAGCCAGCGCGCCAGTTCCGGTGTCATGCGCTCTGGTGTCTGGATTGACTGCGCGTGCTTCGGTCGCTGGGCCTGCCACTGCAAGGCCACATCCGGCCCCCACAGGTTCTGGCCCTTCTGCAGCACCAGCCAGTCGCCAAGCTGGAGTTCGTCGTGGCGCCGCCAAACAAGCACGCCATCAGTGTTCACCACCTGGATGCGATGCTCAAGCGTCCCCTCCTGCATAAAGCCCCGGCGCGTCACGATGCGCTTCGTCTTGCCGGTACCCATGCGATAGAGGTGCGTCGTCGTCTCGATGCCGGTGCTGCTTGCCACCTGCATCTCAATGTCGCGCGACTCTCCCACCGGGTGACCTTCCTGAGCCAGCGAGTCCAGGCGGCGGATGCCCGTAGCGGTGTAAACAAGCGCATCGCCGCTCAAACACTTTAGCATCTCGACGAATTCCATTAAACCTCGGTTGGCGATATTTAGCTCGCCATCGAAGCGATAGGCGCGCGGGTCGCTCTCGACGCCGACTTCGCCGATGGTTGAGAGGTCGATGCCGCCCACCAGCTCGCTGATATCCTGGCTATTGTGCTGCACAAAGCCATCGGCTACGAACGAGTGCGTGCCCGGCACCAGCAGATCGTAGACCGGCTCAATGCCTGCCGCGCGCACCTCGCGCACCGTGAGCCACAGGTAGTTCTGCTGCGGTGCTGGAGCCAGCGTCACGCGCTCCAGCACCGCAGTCTGAGGACGCTGGAACGCACTGGCTATTTTGTGTGCCTCATACCCATTCGAGCCATGACCATGCGACATGTGCTGGTAGTCCGTCTGTCCGTCGCGCTTCTCGTGTAGCGGCGAGGTGGCCTTCTCGTGCAGCGTGGGGATCAGGTCAACCAGATTGAGGACCTGGTCGCCGCGTAGCGTCACGGTATAGGATGACTCACCGGCGTCCTCGTGACGTGCGAGCGAGCCAACTACGCCCAGGTTGAGCAGCAGGACATGGACCTGGCGAGCCAGTTGATACGACGCGCTGGTATAGGTGAAGGTGTCGCCGCCGATAGTGGCAGCGCTCCAGAACAGGCCCTTCAGGAAAGCCAGGATATCTGTCTCGCTGCCGGCAAGCACGCTGGCGGGAAGCGCTTGAGCCTGTGAGCCGAGCGTCATCCCTGGCTCGTTATGCAGCCGTGAGGAGCTGCTCTGCTGGTGAAAGACGCGGCTTCCCTGGGCCAGGGCCACGCGGCTGCCGGGCCGTAGATCGCCGATCTTCGTCCAGGTCAATTCGCCGTCTGGCTGCATTGTCAACAGGGGGTGATTTGCCGTGCCGCGAATGCTGTAGCCCAGGTTGGTCTCAACCTCGTAGATGGGTTGGGAGCCGCCGTAATAAAACTGTGTGGCCTTTTCGGGTCCGTCGATGCCTAGAATGGTAGCGTCATAGGAGACAAATTCATCCTCGCGCGGTTGCTGGGGAAGCGTGAGATAGATGTCCTCCATGCTCCGCAAGCCCTGATTCGTCAGCACCAGGGTATCGCCCGTCACGCACTTGGGGTCAGATGGCGTAAATGTGCCTACGCCCACGCGATACTTCTCGCTGAAGGCGATACGCTTCACAGGCACCTCTTCAATGTGGCCGCCATACTGGGTATCGATCATGTAGCGGCAGTGCGGACACAGGTCGCCCTCGATATAGAGGCCAAACTCTCGCTCGACATCTGGCCGCAGGTCGTTGGGGATCAGATGCAGTGGCTCCTCGTGCATCGGGCAGTCCTTGATCGCGTAGACCGCGCCCGCCTCAGTGCGCGTATAGGCCTCAAGGCCGCGCTTCATCAGGTAGACGATGGTGGATTTACCTCCACCCACCGGACCCATGAGCAGCAGCACGCGCTTGCGTACCTCCAGGCGCTGGGCCGCGGAATGGAAGTACTCGACGATCTGTTGCAGCGGCTTCTCAATACCGAAGATTTCCTGGCCAAAGAAGTTGTAACGGGGTTCACCCGCGCGCGTGGTCTCGATACCCCCATCTACGATCATATGATAAATGCGCTCATGAGAAAGCCGAACCGCTTCCGGCTTCTTGCTCACAATTTCAAAGTACTGGGCGAACGTCCCTTCCCACAACAGTGTCCGTTCACGGTCCCGGTATTCCTCTAATCGCTTCACCAGGTCCATAGGTTGGCTACCCCTTCTCTCTTCTACGCTGCCAGCGGACAAGCGCCGGGCAGCTCAGGAAAACGCACTATTTGATCGGGTGGTCGTATTGGTGATGCTGTATATTGCTCCCTCCCGAATGCGATAACGAAATGAGGCCAAAAGGGCTGGTTTCCTGCTCGATTGACCCACCAAGCTAGAGAACCAGCCCTTTCTACGTTGCAGAGGATACGTCGGTATTCTTTCATCCCTTATCCAGACCAGAGGCTGGACGTACCTGAGTTTTGCTCTGGATGATGCATCACCCCGCTGCTCCCGCAATGTCCTGACGTGTCCTTTCTATCGTGTCTATGCTAATAACGTAGGACAATTCCCTGCGCACCTGCCCCCTCCAAGTTCCTGAGCGTCTTGCTCGGTCTACCCGGCTCTTCCTTAATCCTGCCCTGATGTGGATGATGTAAACATTGCTGGTAATGGTAGCATACCGTACAGATAGGCCTCTGTCAAGTGTCTGGCCGTTTCTCCATGCCTCATTGTATGTATCTGCAACTCGCCTGGGAGGCCGTTCCATAGAGGGCGCAGGCCAGCGGCGCCCGTACATGAAAATGGAAGGCGCGGGCCAAATGCAGGGCGCAGGCCAGCGGCGTTTTCGGTAGAGGGCGCAGGCCAGCGGTGCCCGTACATGAAAATGGAAGGCGCAGGCCAAATGCAGGGCGCAGGCCAGCGGCGCCCCTACACGAAAGAGATGCGGCGGGTTATCCTTGCCGGCTGGCGCGCTCGGCGACCAGGGGTGCCTGCTCTTCCCCAGAGAGGCGCGTGAAGTGGTCGATGGCCTGCATGACTTTGCCGGGCTCGGCTCGTCAGGTGCCGCTACTGGAGGATAATTGCCATACATGATTTTTTGGCTTTGATCGATTGTGGTCAGTGCTACACGGGTCGTCCACAGCATGCGACACCTCTTCATTTGCATCTATAGATTCATCTTCAGAGAGATCACCATTCCCCATAGACAGGGAAGGCTCTTCTACGAAGAGTATAGAAGCAAGGAGGGGGAGGTAATGAGTGTCAGTTGACCTATTGTTCTGGCAATTTTCACGGGACGGGGGAAGCTATAGATAGTGCCAGAGCAGCGCGCCGTTGCTGCCGAGGCGCACATCCAGTGTGCCGTCCTCTGCGATCATGTAGACCATGCCATTGTAGACAAGGGGTAGTGGGGAGGTATGCGAGGAGAAACTGTCGCGCCAGAGCATGACGCCATCGCGGGCCCGTAGCGCCACGAAGTTAGCATTGTCTTCCTGGAGGTAGACGATGCCATTCTGTGCTTGCATGTCTAAGAGCGTATTGCTATACGCCGTTTTGCTCTGCCAG
>JBDTHH010000035.1:0-8048 GCA_039937055.1 Ktedonobacteraceae bacterium
GTGACCAATCAACCGCGAGCCTTTCATGAAACCTTCAAAAAGCGGTCGATGAACCTGTGCGATGGTGGCTTGTTACACCGACAAGGACATGGCGCTGATCCTCGATTTCATCCATCGGAGCATGCGGGTCCTGGGAACCGAAACGACGAAACTGCGAGCGAAGATGTCGCAGGAGGAATAGACATACGCAAATTCGTTTTGGGTTGGGCTATGGTCTCATCAATGTCAAAACGAAAGCCAATGTTCATCTCTTCTCCTCTACGAAGGTGACATAAATACGCGTAGGGACCCGATTTATCGGGTCCCTACGGTGAAGGGTATGGCCTTGCCAAACCTGCATCATATCTGTATACTACCCAAAACGAGTGTATGTAGCGGAGATGGCGATGGCTCCTCTGCACGGTGAATGGCAACCTGACCATCTCGTTGATCTACGCGCCCTCTCATGTTCATTGTAGCGTGTGTTCGTCGGGTGGAGTCTCACCCAGTTCTCAGAGCTTTTTCAGATGTAGAGAGATGGGCGCGCGAAAGGAAGAAGGTTATGCAACTGCAACAGGATATTCCCGCTTCATGTCGGCTGTGGGTCTTTGTGCATGGCCCGTTGGCGGTGTGGCGGCGTAGTGCTGAAGACGCCTGGGAGCCTGTTGAGAAAGAGGTGTGGGGCAAGGGCCGCCCGGCGCGCTCGGTCTTCAAACGCTTGCTTGCTGCTACAGGACGACGGCTCTCACGCGGAACGTTACAAGAGGACATCTGGCCGGATATGCAGGATGGTGAGCTTGCTGATAAGTCCCTCTACAACGCCATCAACCAGATTCGCCAGGTGATCGGCAAAACCTTGCTCAAGACCATTGAGTCCATCTATGAGATCGTCGATCAATCACAGGTGTGGGTGGATTGTGACGCCGCTGAAGCCTTGCTCAAAGAGGCGGAGAACCTGGGGCATTCATCGATCCAGGCCTTGCCCTCGCTGGAACAGGCGCTGTCGTACCTGGAACGGGGCGAGCTGTTCGAGGGCGAGAGCGGGACATGGGTCTACGCGGTACGCAAAAAGAGCGAAGACCTGCTCAGGCAGTGCAGATTGTGGTTGGCAGAAACGTATGAGCGAGACGGCAAGCTTTTGTAGGCAGGTTTGCAGTACCGGGCGCTACTGACAATTATGCCGCCTGACGAGGATGCTTTGCGGTGTTGGATGAGCATGATGGTGCGGCATGGCAAGCCAGAGGAGGCCCAGAAACACTACCAGAATACAAAAGAGCTTTGTGAAGCGCAGGGATACATCCTCTCTATAGAAACTGAGCAGTTTGTCAGGCAACTTGGCGACGAAGCAAGCGCAGGAGGCAAAGCCCGCGAAATGCTTACGACACTCTCCCGGCGTTCTGCCTTGAGTTTAGGGGCCGGTGCAGTTGCCGGCATGACTGGTGATCTGACGAGCTTATGGATTGATGATCTGCTCTCAATCTATGCGCGAGGGATTGTTGTCTGCCAGGATTTGTACTTTAGTGGCTGCCCGCATCAAGTAGAGGCTATTCTACCACTCTATCGCAATCAGACAGCGCTACTTGCCCGGCAGTCATCGCCATTGCAACAAATTGCGGCCCGGCTCGCTTCACTGGCTCAACAACTTGTCTGCGAATTGTTCACTGACCGGGAGGATTTTGGCGTGGCAGAGCAGGCCGGGCGACAGGCGTTTCTCTACGGACAGCTTGCCGGTGACCCGAATTTGCAGGTTGCATCACTTATCAGCCTGGCAAATCTCGGTTTCCATCGAAAACTGAGTACGGCTGCGCTCCATGCCTATGAGCATGCTGTCTTGCTGCTAAGTGAGCACGTCACCCCACTACTCAAGGGACGCACCTACGCGGGCCTTGCTGAAGTGTACGCGATGCGCGGGCAATTTCAGGAAGCGATGCGGGCTATGGGCTTAGCTTACGAGTATTATCCTCTCAAACCAGAGGACGACCCGGCCTATTCCTACTTGCGAGCGTCTCGCTATTCTCTTTACGTCTTCGGGGATGCCCAATCCCGCCTGTTTTTAGGACAACCAAAAGCAGACCTAGCCAAGTGATGCTTTGCAAATATGTGCAGTATCCATTGCAAAAAAACTTCGCTTGACACAACTCTCTCTATCTTCTATCATGTCATTACCTAATGACGTATGAAAAAAGAAGTATGAGGAGGACTTTGTGCCAACACTCGTTCCACACGCGACGGCTCTCAAGGCAAAACTGTTCCGTGGTTTTTCTGATATGTCCCGGCTTTCCATTCTCGAGGCGTTACGTGCTGGCCCCATGACGGTGAGCGCCATTACAGAGAAGACGGCACTTGCGCGTACCAATGTCTCCAACCACCTGCGCTGTTTGTCCGACTGTGATCTGGTGGTTTCTGAAACACAAGGACGGTACACGCTCTATCAACTGAGTGATCCACGCGTGGCAACGCTCCTGGGGCTGGCTGATGAATTGCTCGCTGACGTAGCACGAGGGGTGTACGAATGCACCCGCTACACACCAGATGATACCTGCTTGCATGAGGAAGGGGAGAGCCGATGAGCAAAGAACATACCGAGCATGACCATACACATGGCATGGCAAAACAGACCCTGCGCCTCGCCTTTTTCCTCTCGCTCATCATTGTGGCCGCAGAGGTCGGGGGAGGTCTCCTCGCCCACTCTCTGGCATTGCTTTCCGATGCGGGGCATGCGCTGACCGACATCTTTGCACTGGGTCTTGCCTGGTTTGCCACCGCGCAAGCGGAACGGCCTGCCAATGCACGCAAAACCTTTGGCTATCATCGTGTAGGCATTCTCGCCGCCCTCATCAATGCGATTACCCTGATCTTGGTCACAGGCTGGATTCTCTACGAGGCGGTGCAGCGCTTCCAGCATCCCGAACCAATTCAGCCGCTGTTCATGTTCGCGTCGGCAGCCGTTGGGATTGCCATCAACCTGTACATTGGTTTTGGACTCAACAAAGAAAAAGAGAATCTGAATGCCAAAGCCGCAGCCTTGCATGTCTTTGGAGATGTGGGAGCGAGCGTCGGTGTTATCATCGCAGGCTTGGTCATTCTCCTGACGGGTTGGACCCCGATGGACCCGATTCTGTCGGTAGGTATTGCAGTGCTCATTGCGATAGGTGCCTGGCGGATCGTGCGTGAAATCACGGATATTCTGTTGGAAGCCACCCCCAAAGACATCACTCTTTCCGCCCTGGTGGACGACATGAAACAGGTTCCAGAAGTGGGCAACGTCCATGACCTGCATGTGTGGAGTATCACCAGTGGTATGTATGCCCTCTCTGCCCATGTCCAGACTGCGAATGTGCCCCTGGATGAATGTGCCCCTATTCTGCTTCAGTTGGAATCCATGCTGCGCGAGAAGTATCGCATTGGACACTCCACATTGCAATTTGAGTGTCACGGGCATCAGGGCACGTGCAGCGAGATCGATGGGCTGTACTGCCAGATGGAAAGCGATCATGACCATGATCCGTCAGAGGACACCAATCCTCATGCGAAGACGAAGGGGAAGTACGCATGAATACATTCACCACGATTCTGGTCTATGGAATACCCGCTTCACTGCTCCTTTCAGCCATCATCCTGATCATGGAGTTGATCAATCCCCGTCTGATGCTTCGGAGTTATCCAAAGGATGTCAAGGCGGCAGTGTCTGCCGCGACACCGGAGGAAAAGCGGCAGACACTCGTGGGGGCAGTTCCTTTCTGGTTCGTGCTCTTGGGCTTCCCCATCGCTGCTGCGCTCTCTGTCCGTGCATCCAACCAGGAATTTCTGCTTCTCTTCTTGAGTGCGTTTGGTGTCATGTTGCTAGCGAATCTCGTGGACTGGCTGATCCTCGACTGGCTCATCTTTTGCACGATCACGCCGAAGTTCGTGATCCTTCCTGGAACCGAAGGACTGGCTGGATACAAGAATTACGCGATGCACTTCAGAGGGTTCTTGATCGGTACGGCTCTCTCCGTGATCGTGAGTCTCATCATTGCAGGCATCATTCACTTGGTCTAAAGATGCGCCTGCCAGATGGGAGCAGACAACGATCATGTGTATGAACATACCGTCATCACCTCTCCCAGTGGAGACAAGGAGAACAAGATATGGCACGAGAACTTCCACTCCTCAACTCCGCGTCTGTGGCACAACCCACCCCCACACGAAAAGGCGATGTTCGCCAGGGGATATGGATCGAGTTCGTCACGATTGTGTGGATGGTTATCGAGGCAAGTATCGCCATCAGTGTTGGTTTTGCAACCCGGAGTGTTTCGCTGCAAGGCTTTGGCATTGATAGTATCGTCGAACTGATCGCAGGGGGTATCCTGCTGTGGCGATTGCTCGTTGAGCAGCGCGGCGGCTCGGTCGAACGGATTGAGGACGCGGAAAGGCGAGCCTCATGGGTGACCGCCATCAGCCTCTTTGCCCTTGCCGTCTACATTGTCGGCGACAGTACTTGGAGCTTCTTCACACAAACCCGACCAGAATCATCCTGGTGGGGGGTGGGCTTAGCTGTCGCCGCTGCCATTATCATGCCGCTCTTGTGGCAAGGAAAGCTACGAGTCGCCAAACGGATTGGAAGCGCTGCCCTCAAAGCCGATGCTGCCTGTAGTGTGACCTGTGCGTACATGTCCCTTACTTTGCTTGCTGGTCTGCTCCTTAACAGAGTGTTCGGCTGGTGGTGGGCTGATCCGCTGGCGGCTCTTGCTCTGGTCTATTTCCTGGTGCAAGAAGGCCGTGAGGCACTACACGAAGCTCGCACGGGAGAGCAATGTTCTTGTTGCGCCGATGAAGATGACCACTGCAAAGCAGAAGAAATGGAGCAGTAGGCGCGCACGCGCGGGAGAAACGTATGCCGAAAATCAAGCGTCCTCATCAGGAGCCGACTCATGATTGGCAGCACATTCGCTCTTTGCTCAAAGATTCGGCTCAGATTACCTATGAGATCATTCGCCCGGTGATTTTGTGGGGAACAACCCCAAAAGAACGGGCGGCGGAAACGGGTATGTCTCAGCGGACCATTTACTACAAGGCCAATTTGTTTGACCAGGCAGGTATGGCAAGTGTCATACCTCCGACCCCTCCGCCGCCTGTTCCTACGCTTGACAAACGAACACTGCCACCTCCGATACGTCAGGCCATTGTCGATCTCAACGCTGAGTATTCCTCGCTTTCATTGCACGAGATTGCCAGCATCTGCTATGCCCAGTTTGGGCGAAAACCTTCACCGCATACGATCAAACTGATCCTTGCATCCGGTCCAAAGCCATCGCGCACGATGCGTCGTTACCCTCGCTTCTCGGAAATGGATGACCCTGTAGAGCGTCGCAAGCTCATCATTCGATTACACGCTGAGGGGTGGACAGTATCAAGCATTGCAGGGTATTTGGAAACGAGTCGCACAACCGTCCATGCGACGCTCAAACGCTGGGTGAAAGAGCAATTTGCAGGGCTTGAAGACAAATCTCATGCTCCGATATCCAACGTTCAAAAGGTTGATCTACGAGCCATGAATGAGGTGAAAAAGCTTCAGGAGAATCCCGAACTGGGCGCCTATCGTATTCACACCGCCCTCTTACGCTTAGGCATCAAACTCTCTCCTCGTACCTGTGGACGCATCCTTGCCCTCAATCGCAACCTGTATCATCTTCAGATGCCAACAAAAAGCGAACGTTTCAAGGCGACGATGCCATTCAAAGCCGAGAGACGCCATCAATTTTGGAGTGTGGATATTCGCTATCTGGATATGCATCGCTTAGAGAATGAAGATCAGATCTACTGCATCTCGATTTTGGAGAACTTTAGCAGGGCGATCTTGGCCTCAGCAGTCACCCGGCGACAAGATACCGAGGCGTATCTGGCGGTTCTCTACCATGCAATCCGTCGTTACGGAGTGCCAGAGGTGCTCGTCTCCGACTCTGGCAGTGTCTTTTTATCGCATGATGCAATGCGCGTGTATGATGCGCTTGGTATTCAGAAAGAGCAAATCAAGAAAAGACGCCCGTATCAAAACTACATCGAAACGCACTTCAATGTGATGCGAAGAATGGGAGACTGGCATTTTGAGAAAGCTCAGACCTGGGATGACTTGCTCGCAGCTCATGAGAAATTTCTCTTAGAGTACAATTTTCAGCATCACTCTGCTCATGAGAAACGAGATGACGGCTGTCACAGTCCGGCGGCAGTTCTTCAGTGGATCAAAGGGATGCAACCAGAACCGGAGCTGATCTATCGTACCTTCGCAGCTCTTTGTGAAACGCGCAAACTCAATCGTGCTGGATATGCGAAATTCCGCAATTTCCTCCTCTATGGGGAACGTGCGTTGGCGGGATCTGAAACCACCGTCAATATTTTTCAGGACCTGCTGACCTTAGAATATGAGGAGCAACCGCTTTCGCGCTATTCTGTGGAATGGCAGTCCGACGACGAGCATTTTCTCCGTGTTGGCAATCCTCGCCTCTACGATCACCCCTATCAAAGTCCACAGCTTTCGCTCTGGGAAGCAGGCGAGGTTGAGTGGCAGGTGATTATTCGCTGTGAGTCTCCAATTCGGCGACGGAAGCGGAAAGTTCGTCCAATCGTTCTTCAGCTTACTCTTATCCTTGATCCAGGAGAAACGGCATGAGTGAAAACAGCAAACGCATTTTTCTTCTGTGTGCTCACCGCTCTGTCAGGGAGGTGATGGCGGCAAGCTTGCTAGCAGCGCTGGCCCCCAGAACGTGGGATATCTGGATGGCACCAGGAACGTTCGCGGCCTCTGAGGTTGCACTGGTTCGCCAAGTCCTCTCTGAGATCCACATTCCCTTGCTCTCACCTCAAACCGCAGAGCCCTCCTTTGACCGCTCTTGGGACGAGGGAATTGTCTTATGCAGTGGTGCAACAGACCAGTGACCACTTATTCCTAACGCCGGTCGGCGTCACCTCTGGTCAGTCGAAGATGTTCCCTCAGAGGAACTGCCAGTAGCGGAACGGCTTCTCGCCTACCGTCACATTCGTACCACGCTCATACAGGCAATAAGAATGAATCTTTTTCTTCCTACACGACTTGCTATGATTTCACAACGCAAGTAGCCAGGAGGCTCATTCTTTTGCAGCGTCTCTTGCTCAGCTTATTCTATGTGCTTTTTTGCAATGGGTACTGCACATATGCGCAAAGCATCCTATGGCTAGGTCTGAACCAAAAGAGGCCGATAAAGCATTGATTGCCATGCAACGAGAAACCAATGACCCACTGATTGAGCCAATTACGAAACTTGATCTCCTCTATTATCAAGCGGAAACGCAGATCCAGCAGGCGGAACTGGAGGCAAGCGGAGCAATTCTAACCGAGGCAGCGCAGCTTTCAAAGGATCTTGGCTCGCGCCTGTACTTCAACAAACTGGCGGCCAGTTATCATAGCCTGTGCGTTCAGTGGCCACAAGAACCCCAGGTAGCAACATTGGAAGACGTGTTTCAGCCCTGGTAGTTCATTTGGCAGAGGTATGAGAAAAGTTTGCCGAAACAGGAGGCTTCCATGAATAATCTATCAAACAATCTGGTGCTCTATCTCGTTATCTGTGCTGCTCCACCAGCCCAACACATGCATGAGTTCATTCCGGTGCTGCAATCTGCAGGATGGGACGTGTGCGTTATTGCGACTCCACAGGCTACTCGTTGGCTGAGCATAGCAGATCTGGAAACTTTGACTGGACATGGGGTGCGAACAGATTACAAACTTCCTGGCGAAGCTGACCCTTTACCAAAAGCAAACGCTATCCTGGTCATGCCTGCAACATTTAATACCATCAACAAATGGGCTCAGGGGATTGGGGATACCCTTGCTGCAAGCCTCCTGTGTGAGTGCCTGGGACGTGGAACTCCTCCCGTCGTTGTAGTCCCTTGCCTCAAAATGGACCTGGTACGTCACCCGGCTTTCTCGAAAAGCATTTCCTTGCTTCGAGAGTGTGGCGTCCATGTGCTGCATGAGCCAGAGCGTTACCCATCACCGTTGATGGTTCCTCACGAAGAGATTGTTTCTACTCTTCAATCAATGAAATCTTGAGCCG
>JBDTHH010000036.1:0-6231 GCA_039937055.1 Ktedonobacteraceae bacterium
CGATACGGCACAATTCGCTGATCTCACCGGGATGATCGCAGCCCAGCTCGATCACGGCGTACTCGTGGCGCTCTTCCAGACGCCCAAGCGAGAGTGGCAGCCCCAGCAGGTCGTTGTAGTTCTGCCAACTCTTGAAGGTGGCAAAGTGGCTGGCAAGGATGGTGGCGATGGCCTCCTTGGTGCTGGTCTTGCCAGTGCTCCCGGTCACGGCGATCACTACCGGGCGCCAGCGCTCCAGAATCGCCCGCGCGTAATATTGCAGCGCGCTACGCGTGTCGTCCACGGCGATCACCGCGACGCCAGCCTGTTCCAGAGTAGCGAGCGCCTGCTCAGACAGGCCAGACAGCGCGCGCCCCTCGATCAGCAGGCCACTTGCGCCACACTGCGCCGCGTCAAGCAGGTAATCATGGCCATCGCTATGCTCGCCGCGCACGGCGACAAACAGCTCACCCGGTAGCAACTGGCGTGTGTCGTGGCTGAAGCCATCGAAGCGCCCCTGCTTCCCGGCATAGCGCAACACGCCCCCGGTCGCCTGAAGCAAGTGGTCGAGATAGATCATAAAGCCTCCTTCGTCCTTCATTATACCCGCTGTGAATGAGGGAGACGAGGTTTTATGTGTTCTTCAGCGCGCCAGCACAAACTGCATGCCCCCCACTTGCTTAATCATGCCCTTCAATTCCATCGTCATCAATGTAGCGGTCACCGTCATCGTGGGCAGGTCTGACTCGCGAATCAGGTCGTCGACGTGGCGCGGCTCGTGGCTGAGCAGGGCCAGCAGGATGCGCTCTTCCTCGTTGTCGGGCAGCACCTCTTGCAGTTCGACGCATTGGGGGATCGTGAAGAGGTTGAGCGCCTCCAGCACGTCTTGCACCGAAGTCACCAGGGTTGCTCCGTCCTGGATCAGCTTATTGACCCCATTGCTGCCGCGCGCGAACATGTTGCCGGGTACCGCGAACACGTCGCGACCCTGCTCCAGCGCGAAGTTGGCCGTAATCAGAGATCCGCTTTGTTCGGGCGCCTCCGTGACCAGTACACCAAGCGCGAGGCCGGCGATAATGCGGTTGCGCGCCGGGAAGTTGCGGCTATCAGGCACCACGCCCAGCGGAAACTCGCTGATCAGCGCGCCCTGCCCGGACTCGACGATGCGTCGCGCCAGGCCACGGTTATTCTCAGGATACACAGTATCCAGCCCGCTGGCCAGCACCGCCAGCGTGCGACCGCCGGCATCCAGCGCCGCCGTGTGGCCAACCGTATCGACGCCCAACGCCAGCCCGCTCACAACCGTCACGCCGCCATGTGCCAGGTCGGTCGCGAAACGTTCGGTCACCAACCGCCCATACGCGCTCATTCTGCGCGTCCCCACGATGGCCAGCGCGAACTGGTCCTCCCGGCTCAACACGCCACAGGTATAGAGCACGAACGGCGCACTGGGGGTTTTTCTGAGCGCGGGCGGATAAGTGGCATCTTTCCAGGTAATCACACGGATACGCCGGCGCTCCAGGCGCTCCAGTTCGTGCAGCGGCTCGATGGCGGCGCGTTGTTTGAGGAAGCTCTCAATGAGCTTCTGACCGAGGCCAGCCTGCGCCAGGTCTCGACGGTCGGCCTTCCAGGCCAGCCTGATCTCCTCGTGAAAGAAATCGAGTAGCCTCTTGAAATAGACGGGGCCGATGCCGATGACGCGGCTGAAGGCGATCCAGTATGCCAGTTCGTCCAGCGAGAGCGCCTCGGACGGATAATAGGGGGCGGGTGCATCAAACACTTCCATCACACATACCTACCTCACAACGGACGCCCCGCGCGGAGCGCCCATACACTCACAACTTGTTTAGTCTTGTGGGGCCTGCCTCCCCGGTTGGTTTTCCCTGTTTCCCATATACTCCTGCCCCGGACTAAATGGGGGTAGAACCGGCCTGCCATCACTCCCGTTTTGCGGAGGCGCCAGCCACCCCTGGTCGGGTTGTGCCCCCTGGGAACCTGGAGCATACGGCCCTACAGGCGGCGTCGAGGGCGGCGCTGCCCAGGAATTGGGCGGCGGATTTCCTGCGTTAAAGTAGGCAGGTAGTCTCGGCTGACCCGGCGCCGGAGGAGGCGGCCCCGACCACTGGGAAGGTGGCATGTAGGCCGCTGGATGAGTATACGGAGCCTGGCTTCCCGGCTGCCCGCGCGCTGGATCTGCCATGCTGCTGGCAATGATCTGGCTCGCCGCCTCAACCGCCCATTCCTTCTGCCGGCGCCGTGAGGAGACAGAGAAGATAATGACTATTCCGCCGAGCGCTCCCAGGATGAGCACGATGCCAAGCACTGTAAAGATCGGCGTGGTGTTATCGGTGACAGCCGGCATACGCGGCTGCACCTGCAGGGCTGGCTGCGCCGTCGGCGTCACCATCTCCTGCGGCGTGAGCGTCGGCGGCTGGTGCAGCGCGATATGCCACTGGTTCTCCAGGTGATGCTGATCCTCACCCAGCGTTTGCTGCATGTCCTGGTTGAAGTCGGTCTGCGGATTGTTGATCGCCGATATAAGGCGGTTCATTTTGGCGCGCCCAAAGGTCGTGTACATGTAGTCAAGCAGCTTCCAGCTCTCGGCATATGCCAGGTACGCCTGGTCCGCGTTGGCCGGAAATTCCTGAGCGATATTGTCCAGCAGCAGCAGCGCCTGGCCGTTTAGCGCACGCTGAAAACGAAACCCCATGTCCGGCTCGTGAAAGATCTGGTTGTAGACCGCCAGGCCTTCGTCAAACCACCTGGGCGCGAAAATGCCCTGGCTGGTGATCTGGTGAAAGAGCAGGTGTGTCATCTCATGGGGCATATCGCGCACCAGCGTGACATCATCGGTGCTCTCTACGCTGATGAACGCCGTGTTGTCCTGGGGGAACGCGATCCCCCCCACCCATTCATAGGAGCCTGGCGGCAGCGATCCCTGAAAGTCCGCTGGCGACGCATATATCCAGAGAGTGATCGACCGCTTCAGCCCCGAACCCAGGATCTGGCTGATGTGCGTCAGGCTGGAGTTGGCCTTGCTGAGCAAAACCTGGCCGAAACTGGTCGGATGGTTATACCAGTTGACCTGCAAAAGCCCTTGCGCGAGATGCCTCCAGGTGAAACGCGTGTCAATGAGTGTAAAATGATGCGGCTGATCAGTATGGACGTGCTGTGCGCTGTCCTGCAGATCCCAGTAATAACTGACCGCCGTCCCAGGATTGTGGAAGTTGTCCCCGCCTGTACCCTCAAGCCAGTGCGCCGCTACCGTGCGCCCGCTTGTGATGGTGACTGTGCGCTGCTGGTACCCGCCATTCTCAAACATGATGAAGAGGGTCGCCTGGGTGATAGCCGCGCTGCTGTCACTGGCGCTCATCTGAAAGTCAATGCGCTTGGGGAAACTGACGGTTGCGGTTTGAGAGGTGATGGTGATGGGATCACTTGTCGCCGAGGCGGACGCAGGCTGGTTTAAAACAGTAAACGAAAGAAAAGAGGTACAAAAGCAGACCGCAATAAGCAGGCATACTGAACGGATACGGCGCAAAGATATTTTCATAGTGCTCCTCTTTACATAACGGCTGGGCTTCCATTGCTTTCTTATTGTACATGATTTTGCGATACATGTGAAGCAGAAAATATGCGGCCGTATCCGCGTAGGGACGCGGCAAGCCGGGTCCCTACGCGAATGCTGGCATATGGCCTGAATGGGTTAGTGTGTTAAAGTACTTCATCTTATCCGTTTCGATAGATAGGTTAAAAAGCTATGTCTGCGGTGTAGTACGTGCAGCGGAGAGGAGGTGGTATCTATTCTCCCTGAAACTGTCGCAATGGAGCGTTTTATTTGATATAGCTAGCTTGGGTGACGTACCAGGGAGTTTGCTTGTTACTACGAGGGGATTTTGCACATTATGAGCAATAACTTTTGGGACCAGCCACCACATAACGGCAATCAGCCGCCATATAATGGAAACCGACCGTCATACAACGGGAACCAGGCTCCCGATCAAAACGCTGTGCCGCGTTCAGGTAATCTATTGCGCGAGTACCGGCAGCAGCAGGATATGCAGCAGCGCGCGGCTGTTCCCGGCCCTGTCTGGCAACAGCCGCCTCAGAACGTGCCGCCGCGCTCGCCAATGCCCCCGGCGCAGGGGCAGCCGCCCCAACGCCAGGGAGGACTGCTATCGAGCGGTACCCCCAACCAGGGCTGGGTTGCTAACACCATGCAGACGGTACGTCGCTGGTCCGGGCGGACGGCCGCAGTACACCCGCAGGCTGCTGGGCAGCCTCTGGTACTGCACCGGCCGCAGGTGCAGACACACACACCTGAAACTGCTTTCCCTAAGCGGAAGCCGTGGAAACGCTCACGCGCTGTACGCACGTCGAGGCTGATGAAACGCCGGCGCGGCCGCTGGGGACAACAGGGCTTCAGTAAGCGGAGAGTCGTGCTGGGAGTGACCATCAGCCTTTTCCTGCTGATCGTCGTGCTGCTCTCGTCGGGCGGCGCCTCCGCCTATGCCTACTACCAGGCCCAGTTGCCCAAGCTCCAGGGGCTGGCAACCCAGCACGTTGTCCAGACTTCGCGTATCTATGATCGGAATGGTAATCTTCTCTACCAGGCCTACGATTCTCATGCTGGCGGCCGGCGCACTCCTGTGGCTTACAAATACATCCCAAAGGTGATGCAGGACGCCATGATCGCGGCGGAAGACCCTTCCTTCTGGAATAATACCGGCGTCGATCCATCGGCTATCCTGCGCGCCGCCTCTACGCAGGTCGGTGGCGCCAGCACTCTGACGCAGCAGTTGATTAAGAACCTGACGAATAACAGGCAGTACAGCCTGGATCGCAAGGTCTCCGAGGCGGCCCTGGCCATAGGATTGACGCAGCAGTACCCCAAGTGGAAAATCCTGGAGATGTACTTCAATGTGGCGCCCTACGGCGCCCAGGAACTGGGTATCGAGGCCGCCGTCGAGGACTATTTCGGCCTGTCTCCGCAGTGCGATAAGAGTTATAACTGCCTTCCGGCCATCTATAACCTCGATTATAATACCGTCACTGGCAAGCATGATCCTATACTTGGGCTGGCACGCGCCTCGTTGCTGGCCGGCATGCCACAAAACCCCGTCGAATACGACCCCACGATAGACCAGGGGGGCAATAAGGACCGCGCCCTGGGCCGACAGTTGTACGTGCTGGACCAGATGCTCAAGAACAATATGCAGGTGGATGGCCTGGGACCGATCACGCCGGATATTATCAACCAGGTCGCGGCCATGACCGCGAAGATGACCTTTCCAGGCTATCATGTCACACTCAAATCCCCGCATTTCGTCTACTGGGTCATCGGTCAATTGGAGGCGGCCCTGGGCGATGGCAATTTCCAGGCCGGGCAGGAGGCCTTCCTCACCGGCGGCTACAATGTGCGCACAACCATCGACTCCGACCTGGAAACCTATGTGGAGAAGGCCACCCAGCGCCATCTTTATAAGCCGGAGTATCAGTTGTATACAGGCTACTCCACCTTGAGCAAGGATTACAATGTCAATGACTCGGCGGTCGTCGTGATGGACGCCAAAACCGGCGAGGTCCTGGCCATGAACGGCAGCGCCAATTGGAACTCTAATAGCGCGACGGTCAGGGGCAAAGTCAACGCGGCCCTCGCTCTCCGCCAGCCTGGTTCGTCCTTTAAGCCTATCGTCTACGCGACGGCTTTCCAGATGGGCTGGTATCCTGGCATCGTGCTACCCGATGTGAAGACATACTTCCCTATCGGCAATAATGTACCTCAGAACGATCCTGAGCACCAGACCTATCATCCTACCGATTACGGCGGTGGCTATAATAAGACGCATCTTCCTATTCGCAATAACCTCGCTGATTCGTACAACGTACCAGCAGTGAAAGCCATAGAATTTACCGGGTATCAGAATGTACTCAACACGGCCCGTCGTATGGGTATCACCGCTATCGATGACTTCCTGGCGACCTGTAAGCACAAGAATCCCGGTGCTACAGATGTGCAGTGCGGTGTCGCTCCCGCCATGGCGCTTGGTTCTATCGAGGTACCCCTGCTGCAAATGGTGGGTGCCTACCAGGTCTTCGCCAATCAAGGCTACCGTATCCCTCCTAAGGGTGTGCTGGACATCTGGGATAATTATGGTAACCACCTGTATCACTTCGATCCCGCTCATCCCGAAGGGGGCGGCCGCGTGTTCAGCCCGCAAATCTCCTATCTGATGACTTCTGTGCTCTCAG
>JBDTHH010000037.1:0-13756 GCA_039937055.1 Ktedonobacteraceae bacterium
GAATTGCTGAGAAATGATAAGGGCAACCTTGCCCTCCTGCTCTTGCAGGCTCCCATTATCGGGCTATTGATCCTGCTTCTGATCAAAGGGGTTGGTCCCGATGGCTTTAATACCAGCTCTATATTACTCTGTCCCACAACGGCGGCTGTTGTCGCGGCTAGAGGCTACCCCGATGTACCCACGCCAGATAATCCTATTGTGTCGAAAAGTTGCCAGGGAGTAGAGAATTTTCTGCTGCACGATCCCAGGGGAAAAGCCTACGCGAGCACACGCGGGGGAGAGATTTCAGCCCTCCAGGATTTCATAGTGCCCGGTCGCGATTACGCGCCAACTGTGGTTTTCCTGATGGTCTTCGCGGCTATCATGTTTGGCTGTATCAATGCGATCCGCGAGTTCGTCAAAGAGGCGCCAATCTACCGTCGTGAACGAACCGTCAACCTGGGTATTTTTCCCTATATGCTCTCGAAAATTGCTGTGTTGGGGCTGCTATGCCTCTTACAAAGTCTGATACTCGTCGTATGTGTCAGCATTTTTGATCCATTCCATCATAGTATTATATTGCCGCCATTTCTGGAGATATATATTACGGTGGCCCTCGCCTCGCTGGCGGGCCTGATGCTGGGGCTGCTGGTCTCGGCTGTCGCGCCCAATACTGATCGCGCCATGAGCTTTGTGCCGCTGCTCTTGCTACCACAGGTTATCTTCTCTGGCTTCATCTTTCCGCTCACAAGCTGGTTCTTGCAATATCCGGCCATGCTCTTTCCGATACGCTGGTCCATGGCTGCCCTGGGTTCGTCGGTTGGCCTGCACAGCGAGATCCTCAACGGCGATACACTGATTGGAAACAGCAACACCTTTCATAGTACGCTCTTCTCAACATATAGCCAGGCTGAGGCCACACGCTATCTCTTATTGATGTGGTTAGCGTTAGTCGTCATGATTCTCCTCTTCGGTATCGCCATCGGCTATTTCCTGAAACGAAAAGATACGCGTGCATAATGTGTGTATAACAGGATCAGGCGGATCTTGCCTGCCCTTTACGATAGCGTAATCGGAAATGTGGTGGTCATTGCCCAGGCAATCACAAACGCGCTCAGGGTAGCGCCGGCGATGGCGGCGCGCCCGCTGGCGTAGATCTGTGTACCGAAGGCCACGAGCAGCAAGAAGACCAGCGCCAGCACTGGTAGTACGATGTCCAGGAAGCCCAGTCCAGGCGTGAACAGTGTGGCCGCGAACAGGCCGGCGATGAGTAGCACTTTGAAACCCAGGCTGGCAACGGCCCCGCGAATAACCCCCAGCTCTTGCCAGCCACGATTGATGCCCTCGTCGAGCAAGAAGAGTGGCCAGATGAGCACGAAGACGATAGCGAAGCGCCACAGGCGCGGCGGCGTGAATGTGAAGCGTTGCCAGGCAAAGGTTGCCAGTTGACCCAGCGTGAAATACAGGATCGCTCCCAGCGCGAGGCCGACGACAAGCTGTCCGATGACCTGGCGCATGAGCGGTATGGGCAGCATACGGCGTGTCACGAAGGTAGCGACGGCCATGAGCAGCGCAATGAAGAAAAAGTAGCCGCTTACATAGTCGCCGAGCAAGACCTGCACAAAGCCGAAGGGGCGCCACACGTACTGGATGCCGAGCGTGAGGAGCATGGCCAGCACGGCGCACAGGTCGAAGAACAGCACATCCTGCCCTCTGAAGGCGCGCGGCGCGATATTGATGTCGAACATATCGATGAGTAGCGAGCAGAGTGGGAGCATGGCCAGCAAAATGCCGGCCACTCCCAGCAGCAACCAGGCGTTGCGCGTGTTGGCATCCATATGACCTGTATTCACCTGCTGTGGGTAGGCACGGTGCAGCCAGTCGAGCATTGAGCTGAAGGTGGTGGCGGTATTGAGGATGGTGATGTGGTTGGCGGTGGGGATCTCGACGGCGCGTCGTCCCGTGCCATGCAGCGGGCTACCACACTCCGCCGGCAATGTCTGCGGGTTTGCTGCGAGGCCGCAGCCGAGCTTGAGCAGCCGCGTGTTGTTGACGATGATGTATGGGATGTCATTCTGGCCAACCAGCAGTAACAGGTTTCGCGGCTGCGTCGTCGTCGGTTGCTCCTGTCCAACGGGCGAGACGAGGATGGTAGCGACGATATGGCTGTCGCCAGTATGGACCATGGCGTAGTCGCCGACCGCCGCCGAGCCCATGGAGTGGCCCAGCAACACAATGTTGGGCGTGTGGGTGACGCTATTGTGGGTGCGCACGTAGTCAACGACTTCGCCCAGCGCCGTGATGTTGTTCTGCGCGTTCTGCGGCGATGTCAGATCGCCCGCCAGAGCTACCGGCGATTCACCGTGACCGGGGAAGTCGAAGAGGTAGGCCGTGACGCCAGCGCGCGCCAGTTCCACACCAAAGCCGGTCATCAGGTCCTTGCTACCGGAGAAGCCGTGCGCGATCACCGCGACGAGCGACGTTTCACCGTGCTCAGGTCGCATCTCCAGCACAGGTACCGGCAGCGCGCCCTGGACCGTGAAGGTGACGCGCGTGACCCCATCTTCATAGGCCATCACACGATTGAAGCCCAGAGCGAACAGGCCAAGCAAGACGATCAGCAGGATGAGATTGCGGCCGCGCCTGTGGAGCCGTGTGCGCCTGGTGCGTTCTCGTAAAGCCGCCTCCGAGAGGTGCCTGACCGGACGTTGGCCGCGTCTGGGTGCGGACCCCCTGGATGATCGTGCCATGACGCACTCCTTGCTGTGTGTTCTCTTAGCCGTTGCCGAAATTGACCACCAGGAGGTCCAGCGCCATCTCCGGGGTCAAGCGGCTGCGCTTGAGGGCGGCATCGGCGGCCAGCAGTTGGCGGTAGGCGTCCTCCAACTGGGGCATGCTGAATTTGTGTACCTGGCGCAGGATTTTCTCGGCCAGAAAGGGAGCCATCCCAATGGTGGAGGCGATCTGTGGGACGCGCATACCCTTCTGTGCCAGTTCCTTGACTAGCAGCAGCGAGCGCACCTGGGAGGTAATCAGACTGATGAGCATAAGTGGCGGCTGTCCGTTGGCCAGCAGATCGTGCAGGATATCGAGGGCCTGCGTGCGATTGCGCTGTGCCAGGGCATCGGTCAGGTCGAAGATGCGCGTCTCCTGCACTTGAGCCGAGAGGATACGAACGTCCTCAACGCGGATCGTGGCTCCCGGACCAACATAGGCCGCCAGCTTATCCAGTTCGTTCGCCAGCAGGCGCAACTGGCTGCCGATGAAATTTGCCAGCAAGGCGGCGGCGTCTGGAGAGATGGCGGCGCCGCTGCTTTTGGCACGCTTCACGATCCAGCTCTCCAGCGTCGTGCCCTTCGGCAGCAGGCTTTTGATCTCCTTGCCGTGCGCCTGAGCAGCCTTCAGGAGTGGACTGCTAGTGTCCAGCACCTCATCGACCAGCACGACTAAAACCGCGGTCTCCGGCAATGAGGAAACATAGGCCGCCAGTTCTTTTTCAAAGACCGCGCGCGAGCGGGTATCGACGCCGCTTTTGCCGCCCTTTTTGCCTTTCTTCCCTTTGCCACCTTTTTTCCCTACAATGGCGGCAGCGGTGGGCGCGGGAGGGTCTGCCGGCGCCTGCTCCTCCTGTTCACCATCTGCGGAGGCAGCGCCACGACGCTTCTTTGGCAGACCCTCGACGATCACCAGGCGCTGCTCCGTGAGAAAGGGGTAGGTATCGCAGGTGGCGATGATGGTCCCGAGATCACCCTCGCCGCCATTGTAGGTCGCCTGGTTATAGTCGAAATTGCCCTCGCGCCTCAGCCTCTTCAGATGCTCGCGACTGCTAAACTCGTCTTCGCCGTGCAGGAGGTAAAACATAGCTGTGCGTTATTCGTGCGCGACTTCGCGCCGGCGATAGCTGCGACTGGTCATGCGGCCCACAATCAGGTCGAGCAGAATGCCGCCAATGAGTCCGGCCGCTGAACAGATCAGGAGCGAGCCAAAGAAGGTGGGGGCGACATCGGCGCCTGGCAGAATAGTATCATAAATAAGCGTACCGACCCAGCCATAGACGCCAATGAAACCAATCAGCGCGCCAAGCAATGCGCCAAACACCACGATCCAGCGGCTCCTCACGGCGCTCATCCAGAACGCCAGGAAGAGCGCGACCGGCAGAGCAATCACAAAACCAAACAGGCTTGCTAAAAATAGGCCGAAGCTTGCACCAATATTGAGTGCGGGTCCCATAAATGCATTACCTCCTATATAAGGGCGGCCCGGAAGGCCGCCTTGTTCGCATGCGTTGCGATATGTATACCATTGACATTATACATCAAGGATGCCATGAATATCTATCACGTCTCAAGGCAGGAAGTGAGGTTCCTTTGGTTGTCATGTTCGCCGCCTCTATAACCTGGCTCGCCTTTCACGTCCCTTTGATACTGTCATAGCTCAAAGCACCAAGGGAGTGCAGGCCCCTGCGCGGGCCGAGTTGCAACAAGTTCCAGCTACCCACGTATATAGAGTGCAATCAGAATAGACAGGTGGCCCGGACTGGCATGCTAGCCGTCGCGTTGCTAGCCTGGAGTGAAAAAACAGAATACGAGGAAAGCCATCATGGACAGCATAACGACACTGGGTCTGAGTGAGCGCCTGGAGCGCGTGCTTGCGTATCTCTTCGGCTGGGTTTCGGGTCTGCTCCTCTTCCTGGTGGAGAAAAACCGCAATGTGCGCTGGCACGCGGCCCAGTCACTGGTGACGTTCGGGTCCCTCTCCCTGCTCTCATTTGGTGTAGGCCTGCTGAGAAACATCCTGGGCTGGATTCCTATCATCGGTGGACTAACCGTCCCCGGACTGACCCTCTTGCTGACGGTCCTGGGCTGGGTCTCCGTGTTGTTGTGGCTCTGGTTGCTGGTGATGGCCTGGAACCACCCTAACTATCGCCTGCCGTTCGTCTGTACCTGGGTGGATTCCCTGGTGTAGGCCACCCTTTGCCCGTAGTGCGTGGCTTGCCTCGCCGTCCCTGTCACCACCAGGACGGCGAGGCAAGCCACGCGCTACGGGTCGACTATGTCAGGTCCTCAATCGCGGTAGAACAGGCCGAGTGCCAGACCGAAGGCCAGGTGGCGCACGATATTTTGCAGGAACGCGGTGCGATTAGCGAGTGGGGGCAGGGCGCCACTGCGAATCAGCGGATGGTACTTATCGGCGAGCGGGGTCAATAGCCACGCGCCCATGATGAAGCCCTCGCCGAAGATTGTGCCTTTCAGCCAGTTGGGACCGGGCAGGAAGCGCTTGAAGACGGCCGCGTACAGCTCTGCCAGCGCCACCCCGTTGAGCAGATGAAGTATCCAGGCGAGCAGCGGAAACTTTTTCTGCGCCGCCGGCTTGCGTTCCAGCAGTCCCTCGATGAAACGCACATCGTTGAAGCGATTGCCGGTAATCGACATGTCTCCCTCCATCGCGGCGCTATAGACCAGCGTTGCCAGCAGACCCGCCAGCGCCGCTCTCCCCGGTCGCCATTGCGGCGCGATGATGCGTTGTAATATGTTCATGAGCCTTATCCTTTATGACAACTATTTTTTGTCTCCCCGTTGGGAAGCCGACGCCATCAATTGCGTCCCTGCCATAGCCACAAGCCCTCCAAAGAGGGTGGCGAGAAAATTCACTCCATCGTTGTTGAGCCAGGAGAGACCGCGCAGTGGCGTGGTTCTGGTGCCACAGTTGTGGATACGCCGCTCCGTCTCTTTGTGACAGCTTGGACAGTAGTACATGGCCTGCACGGTCGCGCCTAGCAGGCTATCGAAGAGACTACCAGCCAGCCCGCTGGTGAGCGCGATGAGCGGCAAGAAGCGGCTGGCTCGCCGCGCGTGACGCCCCTGCCTGAGGCGCGTAAGCTGGAATATGCAGCCCTGGGCGAGCGCTCCCAGCGCCGTTGCTCCCATGCCGAGTGGCGTAATGCCGCCAGAGGTGCCCGGCGTCACCCGCTTGCCCGATGTTAGCAGGCGCGGCTGTTGCGGGCTGAGCACACCCAGTTCGGTCGCCCAGGTATCGGCGGTGGCCGTGGCGAGCGCGCCAGTAAAGCCGGCCAGGAACAGATCGCCCGCCGCTTGTCTCTGACCCAGCAGCCCGTAGCCCAGGGCTGCTAGCGTCGCGACCCCGCCGTTCGCGGCCACCTGTAAGAGGTCGCGCTGCGAACCCTTGCTAAACTTATCGGCGGCGGTACGCGCCTTCTCGCGCTCCCGGAAGTGCGAGAAGAGGCTGGAAGAGACAAAGAAAAAGACCAGCGAGAGTCCCCAATTCCAGCCTCCCAGACCCACAATCGTTGTTCCTGTCACCATCGCCCCTGGCACGCCACTCCGGCTCAACGAGCGCCTGCGGTACGCGAGGAAGCTGATCGCGCCGCTGAAGAGCAGCCCAAGCAGCAGGCGCCTCATCCTGGGACCAGTATACTCCTTGCTATGCATATATGTATGTGCTCCTTCCAATCATCTCTATTGTAGAGATCCAATATACCACTCCCACCCCACATAGACGCCAGACAGTGAGAATATGTGGTATATTCTGTTACAGAATGCAGTTTGTACCAGTTCTATTGAATGTAGGGGACAACCCTGCGGCTACTCTTACAATACGACATATTCCCTGTCGAACTGCCAATCGGGGAGCGCATCTATCTCGACATACAGGTGAGGTTGTAAAGGATCGATGTGCTTTGTCAGGTGAATATCCACGACGCGGTTGTCGTTGAGGCCCAGGCCCTCGCAGATCGCGTCTAATGTGATTTTAAGGCCTCCGTCGAGGTCTCTCTTGAGAGGTGTGGTAAAGTAGTAATCTAGAAAAAATGCCAGGTAGCTCTGACGAAAGTGAGAGCGCAGGTCATCGGTGAGTACTCCCTGGCGTTCGAGGGAACGCAGGGTCTCCCGGACCTGCTTTTTAAAGGCGCGCGCGCTCTGAGAACTCACACGGCGCCCATCGACCGTGGCATATTGTTCGTTGATGCTTGGAGGCAAAGGGAGGGTGATGCGAAGTTGGAGGGAGGATCCCATAGAGCCCGCACTTGTGCCTGCAGGAGCCTGCGACGTGGGGGATAGAGGGATGTTGCTTGTATGCTTCTCGCTCATGCGTGTCTCCTGTTGTGTAGTACTTTTGGTGTCCATGATGTGTATAGTATCATATCGGCGTGTCCTAATTATGCATAGTTTACTATGGATAAAGCCTGGTGAAAGTGAGGAGCAAAATGATTACGTGTAGTAATTGCGGAGAGCTAGTTGCTGCGGGCATGTCAAGCTGCCAACGTTGTGGAATGCCCCTATCTAGCATGGTTGGAAGTGTGGCAGAGTATGAGAAGGTTGCTCCCCCACAGCCAGAACTGCCAGCGTGGCTGGAGTCGCTCCGTGCGAACGAGCGTCCGGCTGCCCCAGGGAGCGGGCAGGCGAGTTTTTCGGCTGCCGATCTCGTTGAGGAAGGAAATTTGCCAAGCTGGATGCGCTCGGAGCGGGGCGTAGATACCGCTGAAAACGCCTTCTCAGGTGCGCAGACCGGGTGGCGCCCGTCGCCGTCGCCGCTACCAGATACCGGTGACAATTTTCCCCTTCCTCCGGCCCAGGGTATTGTCGCGCATTCTTTGATTGATGAAGGCTCGCTCCCCTCCTGGATGCGCGACAATCAGACGGGCGGCGAAGTGCGGCAAGGGGACCCTTTTCAGCCGGGTCAGAGAAGCATTTCAGCATCAAGCCTGGTGCAGCCCGATGCCCTGCCGGACTGGATGAAATCTCTTGAGCCGCAGTCAGCGCCCGCGCCGGCGTTTCCACCCGCGCCAGCTCCTTCTCCATCATCGCCACCGTCGTATATGCAACTCAACGACCAGGGTATACCGCCGTATATGCAACTCAACGACCAGAGTATGCCGCCGGTGCAGCCAGCGGCGCTTTCCGCGCACGATCTGATTGATCCTCAGAAGCTGCCTGCCTGGATGACCGGGAATAATGCTCCGGCGGGAGCCTCCAGCGGAAGTGACCAGAGCAGCCTGAACGCTTCATCGCTCCTCGATATGCATTCTTTGCCGCCCTGGCTGCGCGAGGAGAGCCTGGGGCAGAACACCATGGCCCCGGCGCCCCAGGTTCAGCCCTACGTTCATCCCACGCCGCAGCCCGGCCTGAGCAGTGACATGGCGGCTGGCTCTCTCATAGATATGAACGCCCTGCCCGATTGGCTGCGCTCTTCCGCTGAACAACAGAGCGGCTCCGGCCAGGGGATGTCCAGCAACCAGCACCAGGGTCCATATGGCGCTCCTCCCCGCGTAGATAACGTGCGTGTGCCAAGCCGCCCGCGTAGTGAGGTGGGACCTCACGAACAGAGTGAGGCCGCCGCCAATGTCTTTGCCTCGATGCTCGGCGTTGCTTCGGCGGCTCCTTACGTTCCTGAGCAGCCCGTGCGTGATGCCTATGGCCGTCCGTTCCAGCCGCCACCAGAGCAACCAACGCAGGCGCCGCTGGGGATGCCGCCGGGATTCGCCGGCCCTCCGCCGTCGCCAGGGAGCTATCAAGGAGTAGGAGGCTATCCAATGGGGAACCAGCCTGGCGGAATGCCCCCCTATCAGATGGGTATGCCACAGGAGTCTGCTTGGATGGGCCAGGGTCAGGCAGGATCACCGTCGAAACCCGCCAAACGCAGCTTTCTCGACGCCATTCGTGACTGGTTCTCCCGCTAGTCGCCTGGATAAAGGACAGAGAAAAAGGATACCGAGATGTATACACAACCCTATCAGGGAGAGGGCCAGCCGCCAGAGGGGCCGACCAGGAGTAATACGAGTGATATGGGCAATATGTACAGTGCAGCGCCGCCAGCGACGACCGCGAATTCAATCCTGGTGGCCGATTGCGGCACCGTTTTCACCAAGGTTTCGCTGCTTGGCCTTGTCGAGGGGCAATATCGTCTGATGGCGCGTGGGGAGGCCCCCACCACGGTGACCCCGCCCCAGGCCGATATCACCAGGGGCATCACCCAGGCCATCCAGGAGATAGAGTTTATTACAGGTCGCCAGCTTATCTCTGAAGGTCAGATTGTTTCTCCTGAACAGACGGATGGCAACGGCGTAGATGTCTTTGTGGCGACGATCAGCGCGGGTGGTCCGATGCGCCTGGTGGCCCTGGGTGCCGTTGATCCGGGGTTAGGGGAATTGGTGACCCGCGCGGTCTCCGGCCTGTACGCGGAAACCTATGTCCTGGCGGCGCCTTCCTATACGGCCAGCACAACCAGCCCCACGACGATATCCGCGCCCCTCACCATGGGCGCTGGAGCCGGGCGCCCGGCTCCAGCCGGACAGTGGACGCCGGAGCGCGTGGCCCTGGAGTGGGAGCGCCAGCTTGAGGTGATGCGTGCGCTCCAGCCGCACGCCGTCCTGATCGTCGGCCTGGCGAACGGCCCCGCCGGGGCCACGCCTATTCAGGAGGCCTGCCAGCTCCTGGTAAACGCCTCGCGGGAAGTGAATGATAACGCCTTCCCGCGCCCTATGCCGGTCCTGTATGCCGCCGCCCCGCAGTATATCGAGGCCTCCCGGCGCATGCTCGCGGGCGTGGGCGAGGTGACGCGCGTCGATCCGTTGAGTTCGCAGGTTACCCTGGGACCAACCAGCATCGCCGTTGGGGCGCTCTACGAGCGCCATGTGATGCAGCGTATTTCCGGCAGCGATCACCTCTGGGCCTGGTCGGCCTCCCCACCTGTGGCGACCGCTACCTCGTTGAGCAGCCTGGTGCGTTTCCTGGCCCAACACTATGTGATGAATGTGATGGCGGTAGACATCGGCGCGGCCAATACCACGCTGATGCTGGCTGGTGAGCGCGGCGAGTTCATTCCTATGGTCAACGCAGGCATTGGCGTCGGCTCAGGCATC
The DNA here is from genome assembly GCA_039937055.1 of Ktedonobacteraceae bacterium. Classification (GTDB taxonomy): domain Bacteria; phylum Chloroflexota; class Ktedonobacteria; order Ktedonobacterales; family Ktedonobacteraceae; genus JALYTT01. The sequence goes on from JBDTHH010000037.1 coordinate 9,857, forward strand.
GGCGAGGTGCTGCAACAGGCCGGGCTGCCACGCATCACGCGCTGGCTGCCTTTTGAGATCGCCGAAGACGAGGTGCGGCAGTATGTGCTCAATCGCATGCTCCATCCTCAAGTGGTGCCGACCAGCCTGCGCGACCTCCAGCTCGGGCACGCGTTCGCCCGTGAGGCCATTGCCCTCACGGCCCAGGCTACGGGTCAGGGCGTCTTCTCCGAGTTTACCGCCGACCTGATCCTGGCAACGGGGGGTATCCTCTCCCACGCGCCAAAATACGGGCAGGTGGCCCTGTTACTGCTGGATGCGCTCCAGCCGCGCGGTGTTACCTCGCTGGTGCTGGACCGTACGATGCTGCTGCAACAGCTTGGCGCCGTGGCCACGGTCACTCCCGTCGCGGCCGTGCAGGTGAATGAGAACGATGCCGTGACACACCGCCTGGGTACGTGTGTGGTCCCGTTTGGACAGTTGCCGCCGGGTCAGGTGGCCGTACGCGTGGGCTTAGAATATAGCAATGGCCGGCAGGTGATGGTTGATGTCATGAGTGGCTCGATCGAGGTTATTCCACTGCGTGTCAACGAACAGGCGCTATTAACACTCTATCCAGCGCCAGGCGTCGATGTTGGCCTTGGACCTGGCGAGAGGGCACGCGCCGCTGAAGAGATTGATGGCGGGCTGGTGGGCTTGATTATCGATGCTCGTGGTCGCCCGCTGACACTTCCCTCTAACCAGACGGAGCGTCACGCGCATCTTTTGCAGTGGATGCAAGCTCTAGGAGCCTGAGTCGAAGAGTGGGAGGCACCCACAATTATGCCGTATCCGCTGGGCTGGGCTGTGCTCACACAGACGCTGATCCAGAGAGAACGCTGGCCCGCAGGACAGAACACGCGGGCGGTCTCTCTGGTCTATCCTGGTCAGGAAGTGCAGCCCGATCAACCTGTTATTCGCCTTGAAAGAGCGGAACCTTCTGAAGCGTCGCGCGAGGTTCCGCATCCCGCGTTATCTTCTCAGGCCGAACTTCCTTTCACAAAGATAGGAGGCGACTCAGCAGGCCAGGCCAGCATATCATTCGGCAATGAAACCATTCCCGCGGGCCTGCACGGGCGTGTGATCGATGTCACCCCGCGCGGGGGGGTGATCATCGAAAGCCGCGCCCTGGCCATCCAGGGCGCGATCGGCGTGGGAAACCAGGTAGCAGGCATCCTGACGCTCTGGCAAACATCGAGCAGGAGTCAGGGGCAGCCGCGCATCCCACCGGGCGCTATCTTGCTTATTCCGGGTCCGCTGACCTTCGCGTTGCTGCGCTTCGCGCTGAGTTCGGGCATCCCTGGTATCGTTGCCAGCAGCATTGCCGCGCGCGACCTGGAGGGCTTCTTGCGTACCGATCTTGTGGCCCTTATCGATAGTGCCAACATTGAGCAGGCCCAGGAACACCTGCCGCCCATCACTATCCTGCTCACCGAGGGCCTGGGGATGCTGGCGATGCCCGCCCGCACTATGAACATACTAAGTAAGCACCTGGGCTCGATAGTCCTGCTCTCCGGTGCGACCTCCGTACGCCGTTGCATATTCCCCGAATTGCTTATCTCGCTGCCGGCCGGGGAAGGCCAGAGTAACTGGTACCCTGTCGTACCCGACCCCGCTCTTGTGCTTGGGGCCTATGTGCGGGTATGCAGCGGCGAGCACGAGGGCGCTCTTGGGCAGATCACCTACCTTTCGCTACACTGCCTGACATTCCCCTCCGGCATTCGTGCCCGCGCCGCCCGTCTGCACCTGGAAGGCGGTTCCGCCCTTGTCGTCCCCCTGGCCCTTATTGAACGTATTGCGTAGGCCTTTGTCCACATTTATCGGCAGTTATCCACATAATATAGCAAAATATGTGGATAACTCTAGCTGCGGCGCAAATATATAGGCCGCTTCTCTACCTCTTTCCTGCCGCTTCGCTCACTGATTCTGACCACTTCACACGTATCATTGAGAATGAGAGTGGATCACACTTGACAGCCTTGCGTTTCCTCTTCTATACTCAACGAGTGAATACTCACTTTTAAAATTATCATTGTTTCTAACTATGTAAGGAGGCCTGTGTGAAACATCCTCTGCGTGTTCTTCTCCTGCTGTGCTGTCTCTTGCTCGCGGCCTGTGGTGGCACGGTGGCGACCCCAACCGCGTCGCCATCGGCATCAGTGTCGGCCGTGACGCTCAATGTCTTTGCGGCGGCCTCGCTTAAGGAGTCGTTCACTGAGATGGCGACCCAGTACCAGAAAGCCCATCCGAATGTGAAGATTACCTTCAACTTCGCGGGTTCGCAGGTACTGGAGCAGCAAATTGCCAACGGCGCGCCGGCCGATATCTTTGCCTCGGCGGACCTGGCGAACATGCAGAAGGCCAGCGTGGCTGGCCTGGTGGGAGCCTCGCAGATCTTCGCGAAGAACAGGTTGGTAGTGATTGTGCCTGCCAGCAATCCGGCGGGTATCACCTCGTTGAAGGACCTGGCGAAGAAGGGCGTGAAGATCGTGATTGGCGCTGTGACGGTGCCCGCCGGCAAGTATAGCCGCCAGGTGCTTGACAAGTTGGCAGGCTCGCCCGATTATGGTCCCGCGTACAGGAGCGCTGTTCTGGCCAATATTGTGTCGCAGGAGGATAACGTCAAGTCGGTGGTGCAGAAGGTGCAGTTGGACGAGGCCGATGCTGGCTTTGTGTACCGCACGGATGTCACGGCCGCGGTTAGCGACAAGGTGAAGGTCATCGACATCCCCGATACGTTCAACGTGGTTGCTGAGTACCCGCTGGCCGTGGTCAAGAATGCGTCTCATGCCAGCGATGCGGGGGCGTTTGTGCAGTACATACTTTCGGCGGAGGGGCAGGCCATCCTGACGAAGTATCATTTTATCGGCAAAGATGGGTAGCGTGCGCCAGGAGCAAAATCCTGGCATTCTGAAAAAGGCCTACACATCCAGGAACTGGAGTGGCTGGCCTGTCAGGGTCCTCGTTGGACTCCTGGCAGGCAGCTTCCTGCTCTTCCTGGGTATTCCGCTGGCGGCCCTGCTGCTGCGCGAGCCGCCAGCGCTCCTCTGGTCCACCATACAGCGGCCGGATGTGTTGCAGGCGCTGCAACTGAGCTTCGTCACAACGTCGGCCAGCACGCTGCTAGGTGTGCTCTTTGGTCTGCCTGTGGCCTATGTGCTGGCGCGCATGCGCTTCCCCGGTCGCGCATTTCTCGAAACGCTGGTCACCATGCCGACGGTGCTCCCGCCGGTCGTCGCGGGGGTGGCGTTACTGCTCACCTTCGGACGCGTGGGCCTGATCGGCCGCTACCTTAGTCCGCTGGGCATCAGTATCCCCTTCACCACAGTCGCGGTGATCATGGCGCAGATCTTCGTCTCCTCGCCTTTTTTCATCAACAGTGCCCGCGCCGGTCTTGAACAACTGGACCAGCGCTACGAGCAGGCGGCTTATACGTTGCGCGCCTCCCCGTTCTACGCCTTCCGCCGTGTGGTGCTGCCGCTGATCCGCCCGGCCCTGCTGACCGGCATGGGCCTGAGCTGGGCGCGCGCGCTCGGCGAACTGGGCGCCACCATCACCTTCGCTGGCAGCTTCCCCGGCATCACCCAGACCATGCCCATCGCTGTCTACCTGGCCGCCGAAAGCGATCTGGAGTCTGCTGTGGCCCTCTCCGTCGTCCTACTGGCCGTCTCCTTCGGCGTCTTGCTGGCGCTGCGCATCGGCCGGCGGGGCGATAGGGGTGTGGGCGTGTAAACACAGAGGAATCATTCTTCTCTCTGGGTCATGAACCCTCCGATTTCCTGCCACTGTGCGTCATTGATTCGCATTGTCCAGAGCGCGATCTTGCTGCTCCAGCTATTCTTCTCTAGAAGCTGTTTTCTTGCAAAATCTTGTTTTTCTTCA
>JBDTHH010000038.1:0-3229 GCA_039937055.1 Ktedonobacteraceae bacterium
ATGGAGAGGACCGTGATCTTTTGTCCTGAAGTGAGGAAACACCCAGCTTTATGTCCTCTCTTCGGTACTCCTGAAAAAGCGAAGAAACGGGCAAAACGGGTACACTCCAAAGCCCTGTTTCTATTGAGCCGTTCCCTCGCGTCAGAATTTCAGAAAGCCCCCCGTTCATGCACAGGAGGCCTTCTACAGTGACTATTCCAGCGGCGAGGATTAACTTCGCGGGAAGACAGGTAAGGTAAAGCTGGCGCGACCGGAACTCAATACGCCTGCCAGCGCGGTGTACCAGGCTGCCAGCGCGGTGAGAATGCCGAGCCAACCGCCAATCTGCCCGAAGGCGCTACCCCCACCCAGCTCTGCGATTGTCAAAGCGAGGAAGGTCAGGAACAGGAGCAGGAAGACGGCGATGAGGGCCAGGTTGCTTCTCAGTGTGCCAAGGAGCATCAGGAAGGTAAAGATGGTCCAGCCTAGAAGGAAGTAGCCCAGCGCCGTATGGAAATCCCCTCCCTTGGCATAGGCAGCGACGATGCCGAATGCCGGGACAAAAACGGAACCGAGAGCTAGCCAGAAGCCGCCATAGGAGCAGAATGCGGTGGCGCCGAAAGTATTGCCTGCTCTGAATTCCTGGATGCCGGCAATGATCTGGACGATACCGCCATAGAAGAGCGCGAGGCCAAGGACAATGTTGGGTGCTGAGAAGAGTCCGGCGTTCGCGCTGCTGAGGACGAACGTTGTGAGTGCAAAGGCGCTCAGGCCGAGGGGAGCGGGATTAGCCGTGGGGACTGCTACAGATTCGACGCGGTCGGCTGCGATTTGGGCCATTGAAGTTCCCACCTTTCGATAAAAGACTAGCACTACATGTACACAATAATCTGTGCATACCTGGCTGGGTCATATGCCATGACGACCAGCATGCTTGTCACTTCGCGGGCATACGTACCCGCTGGCCAGGTAGGACGGTCATCCACACGCCTGGTGGATGGTTTCCCTCGCTGTGGCAGCGAGAGACAATACACATCTTATGGAGAAGAGATTAAAAAGGACCCTGGGGAAATACTGCTACCATACCTCCTTTTCGTAGAACTTGTGCATGCGCCTCATCTGCTACATTGCTGCGAACCCTTGGAAGATGTGCATGTGGACATTATACCATATAAGTTTGCGGATTCGTAGCCACTGAAGCGGCTTTCTTGCTTGTGTAGAGCCTGGCTTTTTGAAAGTCACCAGTTCTTCGTAGCTGCGTGAGTTTATCACGCGTGCGCTGGCTTGCGAGACTTTCTGGCCAGGTGCTACACTTAAGCGTAGAAACGAGGTAGGTAGAGTGTGTTATTTGCCGTTGTTTATACAGGAGAGGTTTGGTCATGCAAGGTGAAGTATACATTATCGATGGCGCCAGGACGCCAGTTGGTGTGCTGCAAGGGTCGCTTTCGGATGTCAGCGCGATCGATCTGGGCGTGGTGGCCGCGAAGGGTGCTCTGGAGCGCAGTGGAGTTGATCCCCGGCTGATCGACCAGGTTGTGATGGGAAACGTCATTCAGTCAAGTAAGGATGCGATCTATTTTGCGCGCCATGTCGCCTTGAAGGCGGGCGTGCCCATCGAGACACCTGCGTTAACGGTCAATCGCCTCTGTGGCTCTGGCTTGCAGGCGATAGTGAGCGCGGCGCAGATGCTCCAGTTGGGTGAGGGGCAGATCGCCCTGGCCGGCGGCAGCGAGAATATGACGCAGTCGCCCCATGTGTTGCGCGGCGCGCGTATGGGCTACAAGCTGGGGCAGGCCCCCCAGTTGGAAGATAGCCTGTGGGAAGCGCTTATCGATACATATGTTGGCTGCGGGATGGCGATTACGGCCGAGAACCTGGCCGAGAAATATCACCTGTCGCGTACACAGGTAGATGAGTATGCCTTGCGCAGCCAGACGGAGGCTCGCAAGGCTCAGCAGGCGGGCTGGCTCGCCGAAGAAATCGTGCCTGTGACTGTCAAAGACCGCAAAGGGAAACCGGTTGAGGTGACGCAGGACGAGGGGCTACGCGATACCTCTATGGAGGCCCTGGCAAAGCTCCCGGCACGCTTTCGGGAAGGTGGTGTCGTCACTCCGGGCAATGCCAGCGGCATCAACGACGCGGGCGCCTGTGTCGTTCTGGCTACAGGCGATGCGGTGAAGCAACATAACCTGAAACCGCTGGCGCGGCTGGTCTCGTGGGGCGTCGTTGGCGTGCCTCCTGAGATCATGGGCATCGGGCCGGCTCCGGCCATTCGCCAGGCCCTCAAGCGCGCCGACCTGGGCGTGGCGGACCTGGATCGCGTGGAGGTCAACGAGGCGTTCTCCGCGCAATACCTGGCGGTCGAGAAGGAACTGGGGCTTGAGCGCGAGAGGACCAACGTGAATGGCGGCGCGATCTCCATCGGCCATCCCCTGGCCGCCAGCGGCGCGCGCCTGGCGATCAGCCTGATGTATGAACTGCGACGCCGTCACCTGAAGTATGGGGCCGCTTCCCTCTGTATCGGCGGCGGTCAGGGGATTGCCGCTATCATCGAGAATGTCACGTAACCTCTCTGATGTAAAGAAGGGAAAACGTCTCATGGCAAAGGATACACGTGAGCCGAAGGAGATCCTGGTCCACATCACAGCAGCGCGAGTGGCCCTGACATCTGTGATCTATGGCTTGAGCGAGGCTGACCTGCTGAAAGAGGGTCCCGTGGGTCGCTGGTCGGTCAAGGATGCGATGGCACATATTGGGCGCTGGGAAGAGGTCTGCCGTCAGGAGTTGGAGCTGCATGTGCGCGGTGAGCCGGCCTCAGGAAAGTATAACGACTTCCTGGCCTATAATGCTGCCTGGGAGGCGGAACTACATGCCCTCTCATTGCAGGAGGCCATCGCGCTCTTCGAGACGGCCCACTATCGCCTCTTCGCCCTGCTCTCGGCGCTCAATCCAGAGCAATGGAGCAGCTATGTGCGTGCCTGGGTCACCGGATCTACCTGGCATCACTTCGAGGAGCATGCCGGGCAGATCCGCGCCTGGCGCGCGGCGCTGGTTTAAACCTCGACTCGTAGGGCGTGGCTTGCCTCATAAGTGCTCCGTCAAGCTTCGATTGACGGATATCAGGGCGCTTCCCCCGCCCGCGTAGGGATCCGGCTTGCCGCATCCGTGGAGCAGGCTCTGGGGCCTGGGAGGCCTCTCCCGCCCTCGCAAGCGAGGCCCCACGCGGATTCGGCTTGCCGCATCCCTACGC
>JBDTHH010000039.1:0-2539 GCA_039937055.1 Ktedonobacteraceae bacterium
CCACGAAGCGCTTGCGCCTGCGGTCCATTCGGCCGGATGACGCAGAGGCCTTATTTGTGATCCTTTCTGACCGGCAGGCCATGGAGTTCTATGGACACGAGCCTCATCAAACGCTCGCGGACACCCAGGAATTGATCAGAAAGATACAGGCACGCTACGCTGCGCGCGAGGCTCTGCGCTGGGGTATCACGTTACAGGACGAAGATAGACTGATCGGCTCTTGCGGTTTTCATAATTTCGACGTGGGCTTTCATCGCGCCGAAACGGGCTACGAACTCAATCGCGCTTTGTGGAGGAAGGGCATTATGACTGAAGCGGTGTCGGCCATCCTGACCTATGGCTTCACAGAACTGGGGTTGCATCGCGTGGAAGCCATCATTGATATCGTGAATGAAAGCTCCAAAAATCTCTTACTCAAGCTGGGCTTTACCTATGAGGGAAACCTGCGCCAGCGCTATGTCTTCGGTGATCGTTTCGATGATGAGCACTATTTTGGCCTGCTCAAAGATGAGTGGCCCGGATCAGTGTGAGCTTTCTCCACCGCGTAGGGATTCGGCTGGCCGCATCCGTGGGGGCGGTCCTTGGACCTGGAAGGCCTCCCTGGCCGCGCACGCGAGCGGGCACGGATGCGGCAAGCCGAATCCCTACGCGAGAGGGGGAAGCGCCCGTCCATTGAAGTTTGACGGACAGTAGGCTGACAGGCGAAAGAGAGGATTCAGATGCGAAGCAAGGCATGGATACCACTCTGGCTGTTTCTCCTGGGCGCCACGTTGGGTACTGGGCTTGATGCTATCTACGTATATACTGGGATTGAGAGCTATGCCATGCCCGTCTTCTTGGGACTGGCCTGGTGGGTACCCCTGCTCTTCGGGGGTGCCGCTGTCGCCATTGGCGTCTCGCATCCCATGCTTGATACGCTGCTTCAGCGCGGACGAACGCCTCCTGGACTCTCGGACAGTCTTGGCGCGCTGGCGTGGCTGCTCCTGGCATATCTTATCGGAGCCACCTCGTTGCAGTCTCTCGCCAAGTTCGGGCTGCTGGCGCTGGTCTATTTTAATTTCTGGCTGCTAACAGGAAGGAGCTGGCAAAACCTGGCGCTTTCAATCGTGACAGCAATCACAGGGACGCTTATCGAGATGATCCTGGTGGCGGCAGGAGCCTTCTCGTATCGTCATACTAGCCCTGATATGATCGGCATACCCTACTGGCTCCCGTGGCTCTATGCCTGTGCATCGCTGGCTGTGGGCGGGCTGGGTAGGTCGTTTATGTCACTATCTTTAAGGGGTTCAAGTTGAATCGATCTGATCATGCAACCTGGAGACTGGAGACACACCTTGTGCAGGGCAGCAGGCAACGCCCAGGCGAGCACACACTACCGGTAGCGACGGTCCAGCCTATCCATGCAAGCACAACCTACCTGTACGACAGCGCCGCGACCCTGGACCAGGCTTTCGAGAGTTCCGCCGCTGGCAAAGATACGGCTTTTATCTATGCACGCCAGGGAAATCCGAACGCGGATACGCTCGAAAATGTCATTGCGCTGGCCGAGGGCGGGATCGGCGCGGTGGCCTTTGGCTCCGGGATGGCCGCCATTCACGCGGCGCTGCTGGCGGCAGGCCTGGGACCCGGCTGCAAAATACTGGCCGGACAGGACCTCTATGGGCAAACCATCGCCCTGCTTCGCCAGGTCTTTGTGCCACTCGGTGTCGAACTGGTCCTGCGCGACCTGTGCTGTGATAGTGCTGCTGACCTGATTCGCACGGAGCAGCCGGATATCGTGTACGTGGAGACGCTCTCAAACCCCCTGGTTAAGATCGTTGACCTGGACGGCATATGTGACGCCGCGCGCGAGGTAGGGGCCACCAGCATCGTCGATAGCACCTTCACGACGCCCTACCTGATCAGACCCATTGAGCACGGCTTTGACCTGGTGGTTCACAGCGCGACGAAATATCTGGGAGGGCACGGGGATAGCACAGGTGGCCTCGTGATCAGCGCTAAACAGGTGCTGCTGGACCAGTTGCGGATGTATGCAACGATGCTGGGCGCGATGCTCAGCCCCTTCGAGTCATTCCTGATCTTGCGCGGTATGAAAACACTGGCGCTGCGCATGGAGCGTCACTGCGATAACGCCCTGGAAGTGGCGCACTTTCTGCGGCAACACAAGGCGGTCGCGCAGGTTCACTATCCAGGCCTGCCCGATCACCCACAGCACGAGAGCGCCTCGCATCTGCTGGACCAGGGACGCTATGGAGGACTGCTCTCCTTTGAATTAAAGGCACAGACACGCGAAGCCGCGTACTGCTTCATGGATAGATTGCAGCTCTGCCTGCCGGCAACGACGCTCGGCGATGTCTACTCGCTGGTGAGCTACCCGCCGATGTCATCGCATCGCAACCTGACAGGCGACGACCGGCAACGCACCGGCATCACCGAGGGCTGCCTCAGGTTGTCAATCGGCATTGAGAACGCGAACGACATCATCGCTGACCTTGACCAGGCACTCGCCGGGTAACAAGAGGTAGGGGCGCCGTTTACA
>JBDTHH010000040.1:0-11115 GCA_039937055.1 Ktedonobacteraceae bacterium
GCATGCCTGTAGAGAAAGCCGCCTCCATCCTGAGCGACGGCCGCGGGAAACAGTGGGATGCCGAACATGTCGATGCCTTCCTGAGAAGCATCCTGGCCCAGCCGCCGCAGACGATCCCCCTCAAAGAAACGCTATCGCAACCCCTAACCCCCGTCAGAGAAACCGCTGACCTGGTCGCAAGCGTGCCAGCTTGACCCCATGCCACAAGGGCAAAGCTCTCATCTCCTCCAATAAATCGTTGCCAGGCGAGGAACAAAATTTATGGTATGATACTGGTGAGAGGAAACAGAGATGACTGCTTTACCACATCATATGGCCATGACCGTTGAAGAATACCTTCAACTTGATCGAAATAGCCATGAAACGCGCTATGAATATAGTGATGGGCACATACGTATGCTGGCAGGAGGGTCGTTAGATCATGCCACTATTGGCCTCAATGTTGCCAGCACCTTACGGGCAGCGCTTCGTGACAGCCCCTGTCGGGTGTTTAACTCCGATGCACGAGTGCAACTCTCCGAAACACGTTACGTGTATCCTGATGCCACTGTAAGTTGCGGCGAACAGGAGCATGGCCAGAATGACACGGTACTCTCTCCGCGCCTTGTGATTGAAGTTCTCTCTCCTTCTACAGAAGGCTACGATAGAGGAAAAAAATTCTGGCTGTACCGGCAATGCCCAACTCTACAAGAGTATGTTCTCATCAATACCCTGCGACCAGAGGTTGAAGTATACCGGCGGGGGAAAAATAACCTCTGGACACTGTATACGTTTGAGCTTCATGAAGATGTTGAACTGCTTAGCCTGAATCTCCACTTTCCGGTTACCGCCTTCTACGAGGATGTAGTATTCCGACCAGAAGAGCCTGAAATACCCTGATGGAACTCATAGACTTCTTTGAAGACAGCTTCGTCCTACCAAGTTTCATGCTCCGAAAATATATGACACAGGATGCCCAGTATCACATATTATACTCCTGGCAGAAAAGATGATTACTATGACCCACAGAAGGAGTTGAGATGAGTCAGGAGAACATCATAAACATTGAGTTTGGCACACCTGTGCAGCCACGAAGATACCGCGTCACGACAGACTATCAGGCATCGTCCACAGACCCAATTGCCGTCCACGCCGGCGAAACGTTTCAGGTCAGCGAGAAAGTCGATGCCTGGCAGGACAACCCTGATTGGCTCTGGGTGTGGTGTACCGACCAGCGCGGCAAAAGCGGCTGGGTTCCCAAAGCCATCATCGTCCTCAATGCGGATGGCACAACGGGAACCACGCGCAATGCCTATGCAGCAAGGGAACTCAGCGTAGTCGCCGGAGATGAGCTGGCAGCCAGCCACGAAGAAAGCGGCTGGCTCTGGTGTAGCGATCAGCAGGGCAGGCAGGGCTGGGTACCACTGGCGCATGTCGCGTCATTAGGATGAATGGCGTTTCTTCTGCTGCCCATCTCGCGTTTTCGCCTGTCCGCTATCCCTCACAAACGTGCGTCACAAGACGTACGAACGCACTCCCATCTATCCTGCTATCCTTGACATGCGCTACAGGATAAGCTATGCTACATAGGTAGCAGAGAATATGCTTTTTTAGAGTTCGCCAATCAAGGGTTACTCGAATAGCCTGTATTTCGTGTGCAAGTGGTGAAGTGAAAGGATTCGGGATATGTCATCGTTTGAGCCGGCTGCCTCGCAGAACAGATACATGATTGATATCGAAAGCGGGACGGAAACAGCTCGTCTTGTTGACCAGGACCGCCTGTTTACTGAAGCGATGGGTGGCCTGTTCCCAGAGTTGTCGGAGCCCGATCTCTCCTCTGTTCAGCGCATTTTAGATATCGCGTGTGGGCCGGGCGGCTGGGCGGTTGAGGTCGCATTCGCCTATCCGGACTATGAGCTGGTGGGTATAGACATCAGCCAGAACACCATCGAGTATGCGCGCGCCGTCGCCTGGTCACGCGGGCTTAACAATGTGACCTTCAGTGTGATGGATGCTACGAAGCCTCTGGCATTTGAAGATGCCTCCTTTGACCTGGTGAATACACGCTTGATCTCTGCCTTGATGAATAAAACCTCCTGGCCCCTCCTGCTGGCCGAGTGCCAGCGCATCTTGCGCCCAGGCGGGATTATCCGGCTATCCGAAGTGGAATCAGGAACGTCAAATAGCCTGGCTGCCCTGCGCCTGGGCGGCTGTTTTATGCAGGTGCTGGCACAGCAGGGCCGTTCTTTCTCTGTCGATGGGCATTCTATAGGCCTGGCGCACGTGATGCGCCGGCTGCTGCAAGATGCCGGCTTTGCCGACATACACAAACGTGCCTTCCTTCTTGAAAGCTCCTATGGGATGCCTCTGTACTATGGCCTCTGCAAAGATACTGAGGTCGCCTTCGCTCTGCTCAAGCCCTATCTCGTGAAATCCGGCGTTATCGCGGAAGCGGAGTACGATGAACTATACAACCGTATGCTCATCGATATGCTGAGCGAGGATTACCTGGGTATCGCCTTCGGACTGACGGCCTGGGGCGTTAAGCCGGCGGAGAAGGACCGACGACGCGGAAGATAGGGTGTTTACATTCTTGACAAACCTATGTTCTAAATGCTACCATGCCCCTGATATTGATAGCCGGGTGCTTCGGGTAGGCACCCATTGGGACATTGTAATGTAGGGGCGCCTCATGCGCCCGTCAAGGATGCGTATGGCATCATCTCCTCCGCTGTATTGCGATATATGCGGCGCCGCCAATCGGGCGCACGCGCGGTTCTGTTTTGCATGTGGACAGGGCCTGCAAAATAATGCACCATCCGCCTTCGCGAGTGGAGGCACGGCATATGGCAGCACCATGCCTACCGGCATGCTCGTCTCCAGCCATGTACTCAAGCAACGCTATCGCATCACGGAGCAGATCGGCAAGGGCGGCTTTGGCGCGGTCTACCGGGCCCAGGATCACGAGTTTGATGATCGCTTCGTGGCCGTGAAAGAGATGAGCCAGAGCAGCTTAAGCCCGCAGGAGATTATCGAGGCCACCAACGCCTTCAGGCGCGAGTCGCGCATTCTGTCGAGCCTGACCCATCCCAACCTGCCGCGCATCTATGACAACTTCAGCGATAGCGGGCGCTGGTACCTGGTGATGGACTTCATCGAGGGGCAGACGCTGGAGGACTACCTGGATACGCTACCGCAGTCCCGCCTACCGCTCGATGAGGCGCTCGACATCGGCATCCAACTCTGCACAGTGCTTGGCTACCTGCACAGCCGCCCCATGCCCATCATCTTCCGTGACCTCAAGCCGGCCAATGTAATTCTGACGCCTGAGAACCACCTGTACCTGATCGATTTTGGCATCGCGCGCCACTTTAAGCCCGGCCAGGCCAAAGATACCACCGCCTTTGGTTCGGCTGGATACGCGGCGCCGGAGCAGTACGGGAAGTCGCAGACGACGCCACAGGCCGATATCTATAGTCTGGGCGCCACCCTGCACCAGATGGTCAGCGGCGACGACCCCTCGCTGTCGCCGTTTCGCTTCGAGCCTTTCAAGGAGCGTGACCCCTTCCACCAGCAGTTGGAGCACCTAGTCATGCAGATGGTGCAGATGGATGTGAGCAAGAGGCCCACGAGTATGGCCGATGTCAAGCGCGAATTGCAGCGTATCCTGGCCATGCGTATGTCAGGTCCGCTCTCCACGATCCCTCTGGCCTCGCGCGCCAGTCCGCCGGCTCCCCAGGCGCCCGTGCCGCTGTCACCAAAGCCCGCCGGCGCCCTCGCGCCACAACCGATAGCGGCCCCTGTGGCCTCGCCAGGCACAACATTACAGGGCGTGACTCGCTGCACCTATCGCGAGCATCTCCGGGCCGTCAACGCGCTGGCCTGGTCGCCAGATAGCAAGCGCATTGCGTCCGGAGCATCGGATGGGCAGATCCACATCTGGAACGCGCACACCGGCGATCGGTTCTTCACATGCAAAGGGCATAAGGGGCCAGTCTATACGGTGGCCTGGTCCCTGGATGGCAAACGCATCGCGTCGGGCAGTCGCGACGGCACGGTACGTATCTGGGATGCCGCCGACGGGCGTGAGATACTCAGCTATGGCGGCCATACGAGCTATGTTCACGCGGTGGCCTGGTCCCCCGACGGCGTGCGCATCGCCTCGGCCAGCAGCGACAAGACGGTGCAGGTGTGGGAGGTGAGCAATAGCAGCAATAGCTCCATCTACCGGGGACACAGCGATGGCGTGAAGACCGTGGTGTGGGCGCCCGATGGCAAGCGACTGGCCTCCGGGGGCAAGGATAAGATTGTACGCGTCTGGCAAGCACCCCGCTTTAAAGGCAGCAGCTTCTTCACGAATCTCTTCTCCTATCGCGGCCAGTTCGAGTGTCCCGGCTACTCCAGCCGGGTAGATGCCATCTCCTGGTCCCCCGATGGCCGGCGCATCGTATCAGGTCAGGCCAACGGTGCGGCCCAGGTATCAGATACCGGCAATGGTCACCCCGGCTACTGCTATCGCGGCCACTCCACCCCGGTCTACACGGCGGCCTGGTCGCCCAGCAGCAAATTCGTGGCCTCCGGCAGCCGCGATGGCACGGTGCATATCTGGAACGCCACATCGGGCAACCGCCTCTTCACCTACGCCAATCACTCCAGCTTCATCCTGGGCGTCGCCTGGTCCCCCGATGGCACCCGCGTCGCCTCCGCCAGCAACGACCATACTGTGCAGGTGTGGCAGGTGGTGTAGGGGCTACGGCACACGCCTGCCCATCGATAAGACTTGATGCGTTCCGATGAGCACTCTCTGGCGATCATACAACTCTGCCTGGAGGGGTGTCTCAATATATTGGTCAGCCAGAAACAAGACGATGTCGTCATCGACACTATCTTCCAGAAGGATGCCATTCGCTGAAAGGAGACGCACACGCGCAACCTCCTGCCCGCTGTGCTCTACCCTGCCGCCAGCGTAAAATTGCTGTCCACCGCCGCCACCGAGATTTGCCCAGGGCGCAGAGCGTTGCGGCCCTCTTCCAGAGCCTCCCGCGGCACCCTGTACCTTCCAGGTGCCGTCATCATCTTCAATGACATAACAGGTGAAATGCATGGGCATTCCCTTTTCATCCTCAAACGTCACGTAGTGAAGTTGACGCTGGGGAAGATGACGCTCCTTCAAGAAACGAATGGTCTCTGGCCGCGCTCCCAGGCCGCCTTTACTTCGCTGTCCCCTCCATCCCTGCGTATTGGGAGCAGGCACGTCACTAATCGTGACACTCGGCGCGCTTATGAACGCGATAATTGCATCTTTCGGATCGCTACTCTGCATTTGTTGGTCCTCCAGAGATGGGACTTCTTTCGCCTATCACGCCTATGTGTGAAGAATGTTGCTGGAAAAGTGCCTTTCCCACAAATATACGTGGATTTTGCTCCAGATGCAAGGTTTTGAGTAAATCCAGTAATATACAGATTCGGGAAGAGCGAGGTGTGAGAGAGTTAAACTGCTAAATATGAAGCACTGTAGGGACCCGATGATGCACATTCACAAATTACGCCTCCAATGGTAACCAACCGATCTCATGGAGAAGTCACGAGGTGATACCGAGCAGGCATCGATTTCCTCCTGTACCAAAACGTTCTTGCTCTCAGTATATCATTGGAAGATTAATTTATGAATGTGCATCATCGGGTCCCTACGGTGCCAATCAAACGAATGTGTTGGAGGAGATGCGCTAGCCTGCTGGAATCGTCACCTTGCCCTGGCCGGTGGGAGGCATATTGGGGCCGCCGCCGACCCAGCGTACGGCGGTGCCGATAGCGGTCACCTCCATCCACTCGTTGTTATGCATGTATTCGACGTTGATATCGACGCCAATCACGCCATCGGCACCGAGCTGGTCTGCCTCGAACTGCATACGGCTCAAAGCCAGTTCGCGCGCCTGGTACATGAGCTGGGTGTATTCCTTGAGTTCGCCCTGAAAATTTGCCTTGATGCCCACCAGCCAGTTGCGCACCGCGCCCATCGAGTAGATACAGTTGCCTATCACCAGACCCATCGGCTGAAAGCCCTTATCGACCACCAGCCAGAACTCCTGCCCGGTCAGGTCAGAGGTGAAGGCCCGGCCCCGGTACCCCGGTTTAATATCCATTGCATTCCGTGGATCGCCCATGATTGCCTCGCTTTCTTATCGAAGTACAGAAAAACGTATATCGCTGCCTGTTAGGATAGTGTACACATGAGGCTATGTCAACTTTCTTTCTCTGTGCCCCGACGCGGACCGGGACGCCTGCCGCAAGTACCGTTTTTTGACAACACAGGCAGAATAGGTTAAAGTACATGTGTTCAATAAAGAACAGGCATCAAAGCTGCATGTGGAGAGTGATGGCGTATGTCAACACCCGCGCGTAGACAGTATCTACGTATGAAGAGCCAGTATCCCGATGCCATCCTCATGTATCAGGTCGGCGATTTCTACGAGACCTTCGATGAGGATGCGTATGTTGCTGCCCAGGAGCTACAGATCGTGTTGACCAGCCGGGGGTACGGCGACCAGCGCGTGCCACTGGCGGGCATACCACTGCATGCCCTGGAGAATTATATTGGGAAATTGATCCAGCGCGGTTATAAGGTAGCAGTCTGTGATCAGGTGGGAGCGGTCGGACACGGCATTGTGGACCGCGCCGTGACGCGCATCCTGACGGCCGGGACGCTCTCCGAGCCGAACCTGCTGCCGGCCAGGCGCAATAATTACCTGGTGGCCATCGCGCCCGGACGCGCGCAGACCGGCCTGGCGGCTGTAGATGTGAGCACCGGCGAGTTTGTGACAACCTGGTTCGCGTCCGCCGAGCTGCCCGCCGCCCTGGAGGCCGAACTCCAGCGCCTGGCCCCCGCCGAATGCCTGCTGGTCGAGGGGATGCAGCCGGACACATACCAGTTTCCATCGCAGGCCGTCACGATCACCCATTGTCCCGCATATTTCTTCGAGCTGGAGGCAGCACAGGCACGCCTGTGTGGGCACTTCGGCGTGCAGTCGCTGGATGCCTATGGCTGTGCCGCGGCCCCCCAGGCTATCGCGGCGGCGGGAGCTATCATCGCGTACCTGGAGAAGATGAACAGGACGCTGCTCTCGCTGCTGACTGGCTTGCGCTCATACCAGACGACGAGCTACATGATCCTGGACGCCCACACCCAGCGCAACCTCGACCTGCTGCAAGGCTCGCGCAGTGGCACGCCGCAGGGTAGCCTGCTCAATGTGCTGGATCGCACGATCACGCCTATGGGGGCGCGCCAGTTGCGCCGCACGCTCACGCAGCCACTGCTTGATCTCAACGAGCTTGACGCGCGACTGGAGAGCGTGGAAGAGCTATACGAAAGTCCGGCCCTGCGCAGCCGCTTCACGATGTGCTTGCAGGGCTTCGGCGACCTTGAGCGCGCCGCCGGGCGTATCCGCCAGGGGACCGCTTCCCTGCGCGAAGCCATCGGCCTGCATGGGTACCTGGAACTGGTGCCGCGCCTGCGCGAGCTGCTGCATGGCTGCAACGCGCGCCTGCTGCAAGAGCTGGCCGAGGCGCTGGATGGCTGCCCCCAGGCCGTCGATCTGCTCAACCGGGCGCTGGTACACGCGGGCCGGGACGATGATATGGAGAACGGGCGTCTGATCCGCGCGGGCTTTCATAGCGAACTCGACGAACTGATCGCCTCGATTCGCGACTCGCGGCGCTGGATGGCGGCATTGGAGCCACACGAGCGCGAGCGCACTGGCATCAAGAGCCTCAAAGTAGGCTATAACAAGGTCTTCGGCTACTACATTGAAGTCAGCAAAGCCAACAAACACCTCGCGCCGTCCGATTACGAGCGCCGGCAGACCCTCACTAACGGCGAACGTTACATCACGCCCGAACTCAAGGAGCACGAGGCGCGTATCCTCAGCGCAGAAGAACGCATCGATGAGGTGGAACGCAGCATCTACGCCGATGTGCTGCGCCAACTGAGCATCTACTACCCGCAGTTGATGGCCACCGCTACAGCTATCGCGCGCGTCGATGTACTGCTGAGCCTGGCGGAGGTGGCCGCGCACCAGGGCTACACGCGGCCGGTGCTGGAACATGGGCGCGGCATGCAGATCACTGGTGGGCGGCACCCGGTGGTGGAAAGCGTCCTCGATGGCGATGTGTTTATCCCCAACGATACCACGCTTGAGGCGGAGCGGGACGCGCGTATCCTGCTACTGACCGGTCCGAATATGGCCGGCAAGTCAACATACCTGCGCCAGGTGGCCTTGATTACGCTGATGGCGCAGATCGGCAGCTTTGTACCGGCCAGGAGCGCGCGCATCGGCCTGGTGGATCGCGTCTTCACACGCGTCGGCGCCGAAGATGATATCGCCTCTGGCAAGAGCACCTTTATGATTGAGATGGAGGAGACGGCAACCATCCTGCACCACGCCACGCGGCACAGCCTGATCATCCTCGACGAGATCGGCCGGGGCACGAGCACCTACGATGGCCTGGCGATTGCCCGCGCCGTGGTTGAACACCTGCACGAGGTGACGGGGGCGCGCACGCTCTTCGCCACCCATTACCACGAACTGGCCGCGATGGCCGACGAACTGCCCCACCTGCGGGTCTATACGATGGCTATCAGCGACGACGAGCAGGGCGGCATCGTCTTCCTACACCGCGTCACGCCGGGCTGCATCGGCCGCAGCTATGGCGTGCATGTCGCGCGCCTGGCCGGCATGCCTCCCGGCATTGTGCGCCGCGCCGAGGCTGTGCTGGCGCAGTTGGAGGCCAACAAGCAGCACAGCGGGCCTGACCTCACACTCTATAGTGCGCAGGCCACGAACGGCCATGGATTGCGCGTGGCCGAGGTGAATGACCATAGCTCCTATGCGCTACTGTCGTCGGGTGACGCGTCCTACGAGTGGCAGAGCGAAGAGGCCCGCAGTGTGGCGCAGACCCTGGAGCGGGCGAGCGGCACAGAGCATATCATGGATAGCATCGACGTGTGCGCGATTACGCCACTTGACGCGCTGAACCTGTTGTTCGCGATTCAAAGGAAGAAGAACAGACCCACACAATGAGCCAGCATAAAATGCACGCGCGCCCCCCCATTCGCCCACTACCGCCGGAGGTGGCGGAGCGCATCGCCGCCGGAGAGGTGATCGAGCGGCCCGTATCGGTGGTGAAGGAACTGGTAGAGAACGCGCTCGACGCGGGCGCCGGCGAGGTTCGTGTCGAGATACGCGGCGGCGGCCTGCGCCTGGTGCGCGTCACCGATGATGGCTGGGGCATCCCCGCAGACGAATTGGAGCAGGCCTGCGCGCGCCACACTACCAGCAAGATCGGCGCGGTTGAAGACCTGGAGCGCCTGCGCACGCTGGGCTTTCGCGGCGAGGCGCTGGCCAGCATCACCGCCGTGGCGGAACTGACCCTGCTGAGCCGGGCTATCGAGACAGAGGAGACGCCGGGCCAGGAGCACGCGGGGGTGCTGTTGACGCTGCGGGGAGGCGAGGTCACGCGGCGCGGACAGCGCGCGCGGCTGCATGGCACGACGGTCACGGTGCGCGACCTGTTCTACAATGTGCCAGCGCGCCTGAAGTTTATGCGCGGCGCCCGCACCGAGTCGGCGCACATCGTCCAGTTGCTGCGCCGCTACGCCCCTGGCTACCCGGCGGTGCGCTTCAACCTCACCATCGAGGAGCGCGTGGTCCTGCAAACCAGCGGCTCCGGCGACCTGGCCACTACCCTGGCGGAACTCTACCACCTGCCACTCGCTGAGGCCCTCACACCCGTCTCCGCGCAGGTGAGTGAGCAATATAGCCTGCGCGGCTACGTGGGCAACCGCGCGCTGGCGCAGAGCAGCCGCCAGCATATCACGCTCTTCATCAATGGACGCTGGGTGCAGTCGCGCCCACTGCTGGAGGCGCTCGAATCCGGCTATCGCAGCCTGTTGCCCAAAGGCAAACATCCCCTACTGGTGTTCCATCTCGATCTACCGGGCGAAGAAGTGGATGTGAATGTCCACCCGGCCAAGACCGAGGTGCGCCTGGCACGCGAGGCCGAGGTGACGGCGGCACTGGCACAGGCCGTGCGCTCGGTACTGGAGCGCAGCCCTGCGCTACCCGAAGCGCTGCACTTCCCCGGTCCAGAGCTGGCCTACCAGCGGCGCCTCCCTGGCCCCCGCCGGCGCGGCCAGCGCGTGGCAGAGTCAAGCGAGCCTTATCAGCCGGAGGCGGCCCCGCCAGCTACCGCTGAGATCCTGGCAACGTTGCAGCCGCTGGCACAGTTGCAGCAGGCGGTGATCCTGGCGGAGGCCCCCGATGGCAGCCTCTACCTGATCGATCAGCATCGCGCGCACGAGCGCATCATCTACGAGCACCTGCGGCACACCTATGCCGGCGTGCAGGCCACTGGAGAAGATGAAGAGGGGGTAAACGCGCATCTCCTGCTGGAGCCGGTCGTCGTCGAGTTGAAGCGCCACGAGGCCGAGTTGCTGGAGCAGCGCCTCCCGGTTCTGCGCGGCCTGGGCATCGAGTGCGAGCGTTTCGGCGGGCGCAGCTTCCTGGTGCGCTCGGTGCCGAGCGGCGTGGGCCAGGAACAACTGGCCGGCCACCTGCGCGAACTGACGGAGACCGCCGCCGAGGACAGCGAGGATTGGGAGGATCACCTGCTCATCGGACTCGCCTGCCGCTCGGCCCTGCGCCGCGGCCGCGAGCTGGGACGCGAGGAGCAGCGCTCCCTCATCAAGACCCTGGCACAGGTTGCCGCCCCCGCCGTCTGCCCCCACGGCAGCCCGATCCTGCTGCACTATAGCCGCGCGTTTCTGTCGGATAAGTTCGATTGGTAATCAGAAAAAGGTCGTGAGCAAGGCAGAAAAATACAGCTTGCGTCTCTGCTATATCACGTTGTACCATATTACAAACAGGTAGTATGGACGGCATAGCAGGATAAAAAAAGAGGTACACATATGGCAAGTCTTTTTCGTGGGCGTGGGCAACCCAAAACCGCACAATCCAAAGAAGCAGGGGCGACACAGATCTTGCCAGAGACGGCGTGGGCGGAAGAAGAGTCGCTCCCAGCAGGCATCCCCCCTGAAGGGACCCTGGTTGTCACCATCTCGCGCCAGTTCGGCAGCGGTGG
>JBDTHH010000041.1:0-6073 GCA_039937055.1 Ktedonobacteraceae bacterium
GGGTAGAAGCCCGTATCGACGCCGAAGTTGCGCTGCGATAGGTGCGTATAGTGGCGCACCACCTCGATCTCGCTCACCTCTGGCAGGATGGCAGGCTCCGTACGCAGCATATGGGCCGGCACCAGGCTCTCCAGTTCCTCTGTTGGCACATCCATAGCCGCCATCGTGGCGCAGCGCCTGCCGGGGGTGCCCTTCTCAAAAATCAGATTCTCGACGCTCATGCCTGCACCTCCTTCAACGCAGCGACCAGGCGATCAATATCTTCCCTCGTGCGCGTCTCGGTCACGCAGAAGAGCACGTGATTCTCCAGGCCAGGATAGTGCTGGCTCAGGTCATAGCCGCCGATGATATCCATCTGCAGGAGATGCTGCTGGAGCTTCGCTGCCGGCACCGGGGTCTTGATCACGAATTCATCAAAGAAGGAGCCGCTGAAGGCAGCTTCATAGCCGGGCAGGGCTGCGATCTGGCGCTGGGCATAGTGGGCTTTCTGGAGACAGAGTTCGGCCAGCTCGCGAAATCCCTGCTTGCCCAGGGCGGCCAGGTAGATCGTGGCGCCAACCGCTAGCAGCGACTGGTTGGTGCAGATATTGGAGGTGGCGCGCTCGCGGCGGATATGCTGCTCGCGCGTCTGGAGCGTCAGCACGTAGCCGGTCTGCTTCTCGCCGCCCTCCTCGACCGTCTGCCCGACGAGGCGGCCCGGCAGCAGGCGCATGAATTTCTGCTTGCTCGCCATAAAGCCAAGTGCGGGGCCGCCATAGCTTATGGGATTGCCGAAGCTCATCAGTTCGCCCACGGCGACATCGGCGTTGTACTGTGCGGGTGGCGCGAGGATACCCAGGGAGGCCGGCTCAGTGATGGCGGTGATAAAGATACTCCTGCCCCTGTGCGCGATCGGCTCAATGGCGTGCATATCTTCGATGCAGCCAAAGAAATTCGGCTGCTGGATGACGACGGCGGCGGTGGTCGGGCTGACGGCGGCATCCAGATCTTCAAGCGAGGTCACGCCATCGCGCGTGGGGGTCTCTTTGACGCTGAAGCCGCGCGCGTGGGCATAGGTTTGCAGCACGCGCCGGTACTGGGGGTCCACGCCCTCGGAGACCACCACCTCGCCGCGCCCACCGGGACCAAGCGCCATAAAGACGGCCTCGACCACAGCGGTGGCCCCGTCGTAGAGCGAGGCGTTGGCGATATCCAGGCCCGTCACCTGGCAGACCATCGTCTGGAACTCGTAGATCGCCTGCAGCATGCCCTGGCTGACCTCTGGCTGGTAGGGCGTGTACGAGGTAACGAACTCCGAACGGCGCTGTAAGTGCGGCACGACGCTGGGTATGTAACGATCATAGGTGCCAGCGCCCAGGAAGGAGATCGTGCTGTCCAGATCCTTGTTCTTCGCCGCCATGGCGCCCATCAGGCGCTTGAGATCAGGTTCGGACAGGGCCGGCGGCAGATCGAGAGGTTGGCGCAGGCGCACATGCTCTGGCACCGGCGCCAGCAACTCCTCCAGCGAAGAGAGGCCCAATCGCTCCAACATCGCCTGCTGGTCTTCCGGCGTATTTGGTACGTATCCCATGAAACACTGCTCCCGTTAGCGACCCTCAAGATAGGCTTTATACTGGTCGACGCTCATCAGTTTGTCGACCTCGGTCGGGTCGCTTAGCTTCACCACCAGCATCCAGCCATCCTCGTAGGGACTGTCGTTGATGAGTTCCGGCGTCTCCTTCAAGGCCTCATTGACCTTGACGACCTCGCCGCTGACCGGAGAATCAAGCTCGGATGTGGCTTTAACGGACTCGATATCGCCGAACTTCCCTTTGAGCGCAAGGGTCTGGCTCGCGCCCCAGGGCAACTCGACATACACGATGTCGCCAAGCTGGTCCTGGGCATAGTCGGTGATCCCGATCGTCGCCTGGTCGCCTTCGACGCGCACCCATTCATCGGTCTGGCTGTATTTAAGGTCGGCTGGATGATTAAGACTTGCCATACACGTTCTCCCTTTCTGTGGTGAACGCGATCAATCGCGTCCCAAATAGATCAATCGCGTCTCTATTTTTTACGTTTATAAAATGGCAGAGCCACGATCTGCGCCGCCGTGCGTCTCTCGCGTATATCGATCTGGACTGTATGTCCAATAACCGCGTGGGCTGTCTGGATGTAGCCCATGCCGATATTCTTATTCAAAGTGGGACTGGGTGCGCCGCTGGTCAGCGCGCCCCTGGCCTGCTCATCGTCGTAGATGGCATAGCCGGCGCGCGGCACGCCGCGCTCGACCAGTTCGATGCCGATAAGTTTGCGCTTCAGGCCCTGCTCGCGTGCCTGTAGCAGCGCGTCGCGCCCGATGAAGTCGTCTTTATCAAATTTTACGGTCCAGTTCAAGCCGGCTTCGAGCGGATTCGTCTGCTCGTCAAGTTCGTGACCGTAGAGGCATAGCCCCGCCTCCAGGCGCAGCGTATCACGCGCGCCCAGGCCGGCAGGCAGCAGGCCGTGCTCTTTGCCAGCGGCCAGCAGATCGCGCCATAGTTTGGGCGCATCGACGGGCGCGCAATAGAGTTCAAAGCCATCCTCGCCGGTATAGCCCGTGCGCGAGACGATACAGGTCGCGCCATCCACCGTGCCGGGTTCGCAGCGATAATAGCGGATGCTCGCCAGGTCGACAGCGGTGAGCGGCTGCAAGATGGCCAGCGCCTCCGGCCCCTGGAGGGCCAGCAGGGCGGTGGTGTCTGACTGGTTCGTCAGGTTGACATCCTTAAAGCCCAGCGCTTGCTGTTCAAACCAGGCATAATCTTTGTCGATGTTGGCGGCATTGACCACGACCATATAGTGCATCTCCGCCAGTCGGTAAATCAGCAGGTCGTCGATCACGCCCCCGCTGGGGAGGCAGAGCGGAGAATAGAGCGCCTGCTGGAGCGCGAGGCGCGAGATATCGTTTGGCACAAGATATTGCAGGAAAGCCAGCGCGCCCGCTCCTTCGACCTTAAATTCGCCCATGTGGCTCACATCAAAAAGCCCCGCGTGTGTGCGCACCGCCCGGTGCTCCTCCAAAATACCGTTATACTGTACAGGCATATCCCAGCCGCCAAAATCCACCATCCTGGCTCCAAGCAGCCGGTGTTGCTCATAGAGCGGGGTGTGTTTCAGTGGGGTCGCCGCAGCGTCATGTGTTGTCATCGTTGACTCCTCAGAGAGGCTATAGAGGCTCTGTAATGTTCTCACTATATCAGATTTTACACGCAGCGTCGAGGGCCTCTTCACTGTCCGCCCCTATGAGAAGAAGCCGTTTCCCCTGGCTTGCTGGACCTTCTTAGCGATAGCGTCAGCAAAACGTTCTACGGCAGAAGGAACAAGCTGTAACCATAGACCAGGCTCCACAAGTTCTATTTCCATGAGGCGGAGGCGTTCATTTTCATCCTGCACAAGATCAATACGTGTGTACAGTGCAGGCGAGGAGAGCGTGTCGAGAATCTTTTGGGCAAACCGGATCTCCTCTTGTGGAGGAACAAGGAGCACCGTTTGAGAAAGAACAGGCTCGACCCGAGTGGAAAGGTCCGTGCCAAGGACTGGCTGACGCCTCACAGCGTGTGTGAACGTACCATCAATGAAAACGAGAGAACGCTCCCCAGGGTCAATGACAGTCGGAAGAAAGGGCTGGATGAGCATATCGTGAGTGGAAAGCATTTGATCGAGATGTTGCTGTCCCTGAGTCACCGTTTCTTCCTTTACCAGTAGCGTTGCATACGCACTGGCTGACACCGCAGGTTTGACCACCACTTTCGTCCAGCCATGTTCTCTCATAAGCCCGGTGAGATTGGCAGATGTCTCCTGCGAAAGCCACAGCGTCGGGATAATGGGAATGCCATCGCGTTCAAGGTCACGCAGATAGCTTTTATGCGTATTCCAGCAGAGAAGAGGAAAAGGATTCCAGAGGGCATGCAGTTGTGAGACGTGCTGCGCCCACTCAAGGAAAGCCGTCCGCTGGTGATGGTAATCCCAGGTCGAACGAATCACGCTGACAACCGGCAGAGACCAATCCACAGCAGGATCGTTCCAGATGAGAGGACACGCGTCAATATCGCGTGCGGCTAATGCTGGCAACAAGAGAGCATCACTCGTACTCAGGCGAGGGTATTCAGCGCATGTAATGAGAGCGACATCCATGAAAGAAAACACGTTTCCTTTTCAAAATTTGACCCAGATAGAGGTAGAGAGCCGGGAAGCCGAGCCTCATTTCTGTAACTGCACCAGCCGGAGCAGGGTCTCCACGACCTCCTCCAGACAAACGCTGGTATCGATCTCGTGTCCCGCAGCACGTCGCAACAACGGTTCAACGCTTTCCATCAAACCCAGCACACGAGCGATTTCGTCGGGATGCTTCCCGTACCCATTATTTATCCTCGTGCGCAATCGTTCAACGATGACATCAGCAGGCGCACTCAGCAGGACGACGTGGTCGAATTGGGGAAAGAACTTCGGCATATTCTCCGCGCATCCACTCAAGAACAACACAGCGGTGTCCTCGGTGGACAAGATCTCTTGAATGCGGTCCTCTCGCCACACCCAGTCCCTGTCTACCTCCACAGGTGAGACTTCGGTGTCCGCGTCGCCGATGACCTCCACCCACTGGGAGAACACATCACAGTCGGCATCTACGGCCTTGTATCCGCGTGCAGCAAGCTCGCCGATGACGGTGGACTTGCCGGTTCCAGACATCCCCGTCAGAAGAATGCGCTTCACGACTACATCCCTTCCGCTGTCAGGCTACCTGGATACCGACGCGCTCCAGCAAACGACGACTGACCTCGGCGCGGTGTTTGTGAGGCATGCGGCCGGATATGGAGTGCGAATCGGAGCCTGTGCTGAGGAGCAGGTCATGTTTGCGCACGTATTCCAGGTAGCTCTCGATGAGATCGGGGGTGTGATAGGGATGGTACACCTCAATGCCATCGAGCGGGACCTCCGCACGCACCTGGTCGAGCAGGTCGGGATCGTAGAAAGTGAAGCTTCTATCGCGGCGGCCAGGGTGCGCGATGAGGGAGACAGCCCCGCTGGCATGCGCGGCCTCCACCGTCTCCGCCATGTCCGCCATCATGGAGCGGAAGCCGGCCTCTTGAATCATCTGCAAGCCTGCCTGCCAGTCGCGAGCATAGCCATGCTCCATGAGCAGGCGTATATTGTCACGGGGGAGACGCAGGGCACCGCCGTTATCCGCCAGCACTTCCTCCATGCGCGGAAAATCATAGCCCTGGCGCCGCAGCTCATCGTGGACCTGGTGGGTATTCTCCAACTGGCGTCGAACAACGCTTTCGGTCACGGCCAGCAACGCATTGTTTTCGGGATTGAAGCCGTAGCAGAGCACATGGCCCATCTTGCCATGCCACTCTGTGCTCATCTCGACCCCCGCCAGGACAGGCAGGCCCTGTTTAGCGGCCAACTCCTGAATGCCGGCTACCGTATCGATGTGATCATGATCGGTCACGGCGACCAGATCAAAGCCCTCGCTCACCAGGTAATCGATGAGCTGCTCAGGGGGCCAGCGCCCATCACTATAGTTCGTGTGCATATGCAGATCAATGGCGGCGTCCGGGGAAAGCGTAAGATGCGAAGTTAACGGCTCCAAAACAACAAACTCCTTATACCTAAATATGGCATTATGATTTAGCGTGATGTATGTTTACATAGTATGGTACCACGCTTCCAGGGCGCAGGCAAGCGGCGCCCGTACACGAAAAACCAGGCTCCGCTCTTTCCCGCCTCTCCCTCCCTCCCTCCCTCGGCTGGGCTGCCTTGTTTCGTGTACGGGCGCCGCTTGCCTGCGCCCTGGAAGCCTACGCGCGCTCCCCTAATAGCAACCAATGTGGCTGGCCTCGCCCCTACGGATTCGCGAAATTCACGGGTAGGATCACGATTACGGGTAGAGGGCATCACCAGCGGAAGCAGTAGCCGACGCCGCGTACAGTCTGGATCAGGCGGGGGTTGGCCGGGTCCTCTTCGATCTTCTCGCGCAGCCAGCGCACATGTACATCGACGGTCCTGGTGTCGCCAGCATAGTCGTAGCCCCAGACATTGTGGAGCAACTGAT
>JBDTHH010000042.1:0-6141 GCA_039937055.1 Ktedonobacteraceae bacterium
GGACCATGCAAAGTGGATGGCGGGAATAGCAGTGCCATTCCCGCCGGCCTCCCTCGTTCAGAGAATCTCAACGGTATCGCCATCCAGCACCTGGTGGCCGCGGCCGACCATCTGTCCATCGAAGCGCGCGGAGGGTCCCCAGACGCGCGCGTTGCGGAAGGTCGAGCCGAGTTCCTTGTGGATGGCGGTCGCGACATCCCCGACAACTGCGCCGGGTTCCAGGGCCACCGGCTCTTCATCGGTCTGTTTAGCGTGTCGCAGGTAGACGCGGATCAGCCCGGTCAGCTTCCAGACAGCCTCCTTGAAGGCGCTGAGGCTCTCGTCATCGATGATCGAGACACCGAGTACTGACAGATGAGGGGCCTGTGCCTGTAGTCGCTCCAGGTCCCCTGTATGCGCCTCGTCCATCTTCGTCGCGGCCAGCAGCGCCGGCAGGTCGATGCCAGCGGCGGCTACCTCGGTGCGTACCTCGCTGAGTACCTGGTAGGGTGCGCGCACGTCCTGGCAGTAGATGATGGCATCGGCGGCGCGCAGCACGCCCAGTAGCGCGCGACCCCCGCCACGGTCCTCCGCAGCCCCCGCGATCAGCCCTGGTATCTCGACAAGTTGCACGAGTACGCCCCCGATGCGGGTCAGTGCCGGCACGGGACGCAGGGTGGTAAAGGCGTAGTCCCCGATCTTGATCTGGATAGTAGACACGGCGTGGAGCAGCGACGATTTCCCCGCGTTGGGCGCGCCCACGAGGGCGATCTGGGCCACTCCCTCACGCCGGACCGCGATGCTATCGCGCTGGAGCGAGTGCGAGCGTTGGTGGGTCTCCTCGATCTGTTCGAGGACCCATTTGCGAATGTCTCCATAGGGACCGTTGCGGTAGCCGGGAAGATCATTGAGGATCGCGCGCAGCTCGCGCACGCGCTCGGAACCGTCTTTGCCGGTGAGGCGCCGTTTGATTAGTTGCATCTGGGTGCGATGTGGCATAGGCATGACCGTATACTCCTTCTATGTATGGGTTGTTGAAACTCATAGCAGGAGGGTACACCAGTCTAGCGGCCGGGGAAGGAAGTAGACCAGGTTGATCTACCTGGCTTGCTATCCGAGCCGAAGAGGAGTGCGTCCGTCCCGCTGCTTACCCTGACGCGGGTATGTGTAAGCAGCGGATTAGCCGTTTTTATTTGAAATTTTTCTAAGCCAGGTATTGACATCCGAGCGGTACACGGCTCTGTCACCTTTCTATTCAAAAAATGGTTGACGTTCAATGCCTATTGTAACAAATGTCAGGCAAACTCTGCAAGTTCGACGCCTTCATAAAGTATTCGTAACGTACCGCGTGCTATGCTGAGGAGGTACACGCGGCTGTCTCTATGCGGTTGAGCTGGCCAGGGACCCGTGGATGCCGGGCGCAGGCCAGCGGCGCCCTACACGAAATGATGGGTATTGCCATGTGGGCTTGTGCCTTGATGGCATATCAATGGATACCCTGGTTTCGTGTAGGGCGCCGCTGGCCTGCGCCCTGTTCCAACACGACATCGCGCTCCCTCTATAGTATCAACTGGCCTGCGCCCCGTCTATCTGCTGTGCCCTCTTTGCCTGCGCTCCTACTGCACTTTCGAGGTCTCCCAGGATGCTTCGCTGTTGGCGAACATACTGACGATGGCCGCGACGACTAGATAGCAGAAGGTCAGGCCGCCGATGATGTAGAGCCAGCGGTCGTTGCTGATCAGGGCGGTCCACGAGTAGAACAGCGTGCCCAGGATGGCGAAGAAGCTGGAGGTCGATCCCAGGATGATGCTGACCCACAGGACCGGCCGGGGGAAGACCAGGTGGAAGCGCAGAGCCTGGCGTTTGCTGCTAAGGAACTTCGCCAGATTGATGAAGAGGAAGCCGGCCGAGAATGCCCACACCAGGGTCGAGGAGGCCAGCAGTACGTTGTAGATCTCGGTGGAGAGGTTCGCCGGGCTGGTGATCTGGATGGCATAGGGAGCCACGAAGAAGACCATGGCGGTGATGATGATGGCTACGATGGCCTGGAACTTGATGGCGTTGCTGGGCACGCGATGCCTGTTGAGCCTGGCGATCTTCATCGGGAGGCGCTGGTCGATGCCAGCGACCAGCAGCAGGCGGGAGTAGGTGTAGTTATAGACGACCATCGCCATCACGAAGAAGCTCATGATGAGCATGGCGGCGATATTGCCTATGAACTTGCCCAGGGCCAGGTCTACCGTAGTGACCAGCGCGAAGGGGTTGGCTCCGTTGACGGGTCCCTGCACAACCAGCACGGCAAAGGTGGCGACGAAGTAGCCGATCAAGACCAGCAGCGTACCCCAGAGCAGGTGCCGTGTGATGACGTTGCGCCTGGCAACCTCGCCGCCCAGGTTGAGTGGCACCTCGCTACCAAGGTAGGCCAGGGTGATCAGTCCGAACAGGTACAGGTTGCCCGTATTCTTGTTCCAGCTAATGTTCCAGTCACTGAAATGGCTGAAGCTGGTAGCCGAGGGGTGTCCCTTTGCCAGCCAGGTAATGCCGGCCACCGCCAGCAGAATCACCGCCAGGAAGGTGAAGCCCATCACCGCGTTGACGGTCTTCTGTACCATGCGATAGCGCTGCGTTGCCAGGGTAGCGGTAACCGCGATTAGCAGGATAATCAGAGCGCCTTGCTGCCAGGGTTCGACCAGCCAGTGATTGTTGAGGCCCTGGACATAGCTCACAATCACATCACCGGCGCTGATGATAACCAGTACGCCGGGGAACCAGGCGCAGAAGGCGGCGAAGAAGCTCCAGTAGCCGCCGAGCGCCTTATGCGTCCAGTTGTAGAGCGAGCCTTCGTAGGGGAACATCGCGCCCAGTTGGGCCGTAGCGATCACGCAGGGAATGAAGAACGTGATGGCGCCAATGGTCCAGTAGGTAAAGCTGGCTGCCCCACCAGCCACAGCAGTTGTGGCGTTGGTGATGAAGAAGATAATCATCAGGAAGGTGGTCGTCATATCTACCGTACCCAGCAGCGGCGGCATGGCTCTGGGGACGTATTCCTCCGAGACCAGCGGAGATGGCATCCCGCCAGCTTTCCTGCCTGCAACGCTGGCCGTGTCTCTGTTCAGTACAGGTGTTCCTGGCACGCTACGAGTCATGGGCTTTTTCTCTTGCGTGAGCATAGCTTCTTCCTTACTTCCCTCTTGTTCGCGTAGGGGTTATGGCTTCGGCTCCTCTTCGGCTCCCCTTGCCCGCCGACAATGGCCGCCGACAATGCCTCACCTAACCTGGGCATCACGCGAATGAGCGTCAATGTGAGCCTGAACTACAGAATCATCCTACAAATGCTGTCTATCATGGAGTTATGATCGTGCGGGGATGCATGCAGCCGTTCTGGAAAGCGTCTGGCAACCGTTTATGGTTGCCAGTACATCATGTCTACGGATGTCCCTTACGGGTGTCCGCACAGTTGATATTACTCAAGACCCAATTTGTCCCTGCCAGGCATATAGTTGGCTCAATCGGCTTGTGGACTGCCTTGAGGGTGTATGGATCATGAGCAAGGGGTAGCCGAAAAGTACTTATGATATGAGGTATCTCGGCGTCATAGGACGGCTTTCCAGAAGAGGCGAGCCGAGTGTGCTTTTTGCTCCCTTGCTGTGAGGAGTTTCAACTCCTGGAGGTCTTCGCTACTACATCAATCTCATAGGGATATGGAGAAGCATGATACTGCTGCTGCTCTGCCCCCTCAATCGTCACTTCGACAGGTGCTACTGGTGCTGCACCTGTTTCTGTCGGAAACCAGAAGCGCCCAATCTTGACTACGATAAACAGTCCAGAGATATCGCCCACGGCTGTAAACGTATCGCTTAATTCTCCTCTATACGGTTCAAGACCGAACCTGTCTTTGAACTCGGCAACTTGAGCCAGCACGTCATCGACGGCGAGCCCGATCTCGCTGATATAGAGCACAGAATGCTCGTCGAACTCATCAGGCGAGCTATCTGGCATATCGTGATGGGCGATAAACTCTAGAATATTGCCCGCTGCATCATAAAAGTAGAGATTACTGACATTCCAGCTCTCGCCATAAAACTCGTCCTGGCCATCTGAACTTAGTAGAAGAATGGGAGACGTACGTGTCAGCAACCACTTTTTCGCGTGTGCCAGCTTGTTGCTCGGAGTGCTGAAGGCAAAGTGATAGCGTATCCCTTCCTGCTCTGTCCTTTGAAAAAGAAGACGTGTTGCTCCTGCTTGGATGGTAAACGAAGCACTCGTCTCTGTTAGGAGAGGCAATCCGAGGGTCCTTGTATAGAAGAGTCGCTGGGCATGGAGATCCTGTGTAGAGAGGTGAAGTTCTGTAATGCGCATGGAACGTTTTCCTTCACTAGATATAACTGCATGGATATCGAGTCTGCCATAAGGTATCCTCCGTGGTCTTGAAACCATTATATTCTATCCTGAGAACAAATGCAGGAAGTTAGTGGGAAGCACACTCATTGGCACTGAGTCGGCTGTAAAGCATTTATTGGAGTGAAAGTAGGAAGGCCAATAGGCAGTTTATGAGTTGCCATTGACATTCATCTCTTCGAATGACATAAATTTCGCGGTGATGCCCTGCTGCAGGAACAGGCGCAGTCCGCCAAGCCCGCTTTGGAACGTGGTATCTGTTACTGTGACCATCCAGTTTTGTGGTTCGCGGGTGCCGGCCTGCCAGACCCTGGCGGCGAGCGTTGTGCCGGTCACGCGGAAACGTAGGGTGTAGGCGCTACCGGGCCTGGCTGTGAATGGGACGGCGCCGAGCCGTGTCATCATGCCGGCCTCGCTCTTCAGGATAATCAGGCGCGTACCGTCGATGTAGGTCTTGTACCAGTTGCGCGTATCCATCCAGCGCAGTACGGCCCCGATGTTCGATTGATTGAACTGGCTGATGGAGCCGGTGAAGATGATCTCGCCGTCGGTGATCTGCGGGCCTAGCGTCGCGTTGAAGGGGCCCGTGCCATGGCTGACCTGGCCAGTTTTGCCGGTGATCGCGAAGGCATTTTTGGTCATAGCATCGCCGCTCCACGGGTGACCATCCGAGGAGGTGCCCCAGAAGAGCTGGTCGCCGCGCTGGAAGGTGTCCTGTGACAGTATATTCGTGGTAGGCGCTATCGTTATGGGCGTTTTCCCCGCTGGCGTCGGCGTGACTCCGTTCTGGTTTTTCAGCGCTGGCACCGTCGGTTGCGCGACGGTAGTGCGCGCGTTCATGGGTATACCTGGCAAGGCCAGTGCCCCCTCGATGAAGGGCAGCAGTAGCGCCGCCAGGATGCTGCCGATCAGCAGCAGCCCAAAAAGTATGAGTCCTTTGCGCTGCCACAATGGTCCTGGCTGGCGTCCGCTGTATTGGCCATTGCCGCCTCCTCCGTGTCCGTTGCCGCCATGCCCTCCACCGGCTAGCTTGTCTCCGGCATAGGTATCGTCATTGTAGAACTCGTCCCAGTCAGGTACCCACTGGTCACCATGTATCTGAGCGCCGCCATGTGTATGATCGCGGTGCGCACGGTTGTACCGCGCAGGGTTGCCAGGTACATGGCTGTCATAGCCCTGGTGGTTATCTGCTTTATCATATCTGTAATCTCTCTGTATGTTAGTCATAATATCTCTGATACATGCTCATAGATACGTCTTCTACGGGGCCTATCTTTTCCTGTAGGGATGCCATTGATGACGTGCGGTTCTCGTCGAGCCTTTCCCAATGTAATTCACCTGTGGTATGTCGCAGTTGCTGCCTGGTTCCCTGTAAGGGTTTATACCGAATCACGCGCAGGAATCCAATAATGGTTACCGATAGTACCACAAACACAAGCAAGAAGCGCCCGGATGCCACAAGCACCGCATCCACGCTCCAGCGGTCAACCAGCCAGCCGACGAGCGGAGCACTGAGCGCGGTCAGGATGGCCTCTCCTGTGAAGAAGATGCGATTGACGTATTCCTCCTGCGCGCGCTCGTAGGCGAGCTGACCCTTGCCGATCTGCGGATTGCTGCCCTGCCTGAGCAGGAGGTGCCGCTGTGAAAAGATCACCGTACCCAGGCTGGGACGCAAGCGGGGTAGGAGGATGCCCCAGACGGTGCCGGCGCATGTGTATACTGCTATGCTTAGCGCCAGCCACCAGGGCGTTTGTAAGAAAGGCA
>JBDTHH010000043.1:0-6372 GCA_039937055.1 Ktedonobacteraceae bacterium
TACCATGTCGTCGGTGAACAGGCGGGCTTGTCAACCGCGCCCCTACCTCATCTGCCCCTACCCCTCATCGGACCTTCCACGTCGCGGTCCAACGTTCTTAGCCGCGTAGCCGGTCGAGCACCGGGGGTTGGCGCAGTTTGGCGAGAGCGCCGGCTTCAATCTGGCGCACGCGCTCGCGGGTGATCCCGAGTTCGCGGCCGACCTGTTCGAGCGGATGGGCCTGGCCGTTGCCGAGGCCGAAGCGCAATTGCAGGACGAGCCGTTCGCGGGGGGTCAGGACCGATTCGAGGACGCGCTGGACTTCATCTTTGAGCGTCTGGGTCGTGGCGATATCTTCGGGAGAAGCGGATTCCGTGTCCGCCAGGACATCACCTAGCTCCTGTTCCTCATCCTCGCCGACCGGCAATTCCAGGGAGACCGGGGCGCCGGGAGCCGCCTGCAACTCGACCATGCGGTTCGGGTCCAGGCCAGTGGCATCGGCCAGTTCCTGCTCGGTTGGCTCGCGACCAAGCTCTTGCAGGAGGCGCTGGCGCTCACGGCGGATGCGGTTCAGGGCCGTATTGACATAGACTGGAAGACGAATCGTGCGGCCCTTATCGGCGACCGCGCGGCTGATGGCCTGGCGAATCCACCAGGTAGCGTGTGTAGAGAAGCGATGCCCGCGCCGCCAATCGTAGCGCTGCACCGCGCGAATCAGGCCGATATTGCCCTCCTGGATCAGGTCAAGGAGGGTGAGACCGCGGCCGACGTAGCGTTTCGCGATGCTCACCACCAGGCGTAGATTGGCCAGGATAAACTGTTTCTTGGCCTCGCGATCGCCCAGCTCAATACGCTTCGCCAGTTCGATTTCGCGCTCATGGGTAATCATGGGCACGCGCCCGATCTCACGCAGATAGGTCATCACGGCGTCAGACTCGCCGACATCCGCGTTGTTCTCCGTATTTTCATCCTGGTCTTCCGAACGACGGCGGCGCAGCGCGGGACGGCGTGGAGCCGGCTCTCGCTCAACCGGGACCGTTGGAAGCACAAGAATGGTGGCCGTCTCTTCCATTTCAGGTGCTCCTGGTAAAGGGGCCAGGTCCTCGCGCCCCTCAGGAATTTCTTCGAGTTCAAGTGTCGCAGACCCTAAACTGGAGAGGTCCTCGTCCAGTTCAGGTTCATCTTTCGTGGGCGCTTCCACGTCGTCTTCTATATATTTAAGATCTTTCGTCAGCAACTGGTCAAGTTGCTTTTCGAGATCTGCATTCAAGTTTTTATCGTCCAGGGTAAGCGTTGTTCCTGTCATGGCACGCTCAAGGTCTAGCATTTTGCGCCCTCCATGAAAAGTAGTATCTCTAGCAGCAAGATAGTGGTTTTTATCATTCGCCCTACACTCAGGGAAAGCGATCCCTTTGACCGGAACACTATGTCCAAGTGTTGAGTAGGAGAAAATTCAAGACGCGCACACTTTGTGTCTCTAAGTAAAAACACGGCAGAGTCTCAGAATATTCCTTCACTCCTACAATTATAACCTAAATGCCCCCTTTCGTACCAGTCCCTATAAAACATACGTTTGAACCCTCATTAAAGTAGCAGCGAACCGGAGTTGCCAGGAGTGGCCTGGGCTTGTGTGCCGGGTAGGCCGGTAGCCGGGCTTTTCTGTTCCACCTGCGTGCGCGCGGTGGCCTTCAGGCGCTGCGTCATTGCCAGCAGGCGTGTAGTCAGCCAGATGGCCAGCAAGAGTGCGAGAAAGAGCACTGAGATTGCGCCCAGAATATCGCCTACAGCCTCCCAGGCGGCTCCGAAAACGAAGCCGAGTCCCAGGGGAAGTATGGCTCCCAGAGACTCGCCGGCGATATCATAAGGTAGGAAACGACGGTAAGGATAGAGTTCCATACCGGCAAACAGGTTCACCACACTTCCCAGCGCCGAGAAGAGAAAGCGACTGAAAAAGACAGCCCACCCCCCCTGGCGCTGAAAGCGCATACGCGAACGGGCGATGGTTTGTGGCGAAATAAAACGCTGCCCATGCTGTTCGAGCCAGGCCAGCACCCTGCTGCCCCAGCGCCGTCCGATGAGATAGCCCAGGCTGTCACCGCAGACCGAGGCGCTCAAAGCGATCAATGCAAGGATGATCACATTGAAGTCGCCCAGCGCGGCAAATGCTCCCGCTGCGAGCAAGACCAGGCTTGTGGGAAGCGGAATACCCATTGCTGCCACAAACACCGCGAGCCAGAGCACCGGGTAGCCGTATTGCTGCAACCAGGCCAGCAAGTATGGCAGGAGCACACTCATGAACTGCCCCTCCCCGCCTTCCCAGGAGCGTGAGACGTATAGATATAGTGTCCTCTAGAGGGTGGCCGCTGCTCAGGATTACCTGGATGCTGCTTACGATAGGCCTTAATCGCGTTCTGGATATCACGAATCAGATCGTTCACCGGACGTTTATAGGTGCTGGACAGCACATGCAGCGTGGTATGGTGTAACGTAGAGCTTGAGTTCGCAGGCAAGTGCAGCGCTGTGTACAGATACCTTTCCGGTACGTGATACATGTGCGCGATGTAGGGAATGGTCATCCAGGGTCTGATGGTCTGCACATCGCCTACTTTCGCAAGCGCGTTTTGCTGTTGGAGACGCTGGAATGCCTGATAGGTTGCTCCGGCCGCGATGGCCGTGGTGCCTAGCGCCAGGAATAAGAGTACTCCTACAAGGACTAACTTTATCCGCAGGCTCAACAGCATACCTCTTCTCTCAAGGCTCTTGTGTAGAGAGGAGATAGACCATGGCTCCCGCGTAGAGTGCCACGCGAAGAACCGGGTTTCCTCTCCTGACTCTTGACGTTACATCGCCTCTCTTCTAGAATAACAGAATGGACACATCCATGCAACACTTACACGTTACAATTAAACGCATTGACACAGATCTGCCGCTGCCAACCTATGCGACAGCCGGATCTGTGGGCTTCGACCTCGTGTGCCGCGAGGATACGGAGATTGCCCCACGCAAGCTGGGGCATATTCCTGGCAATGTGATCGTGCGCACACCGCCCGGCTATATGCTGCTGCTGTCCCTGCGCAGTAGCACGCCACGCCGCAAAGGGCTGCTCATACCTAACGGTCTGGGGGTGATCGACCAGGATTACTGCGGCGAAGGCGACGAACTGATCGTGCTGGTCTACAACTTTCGCGATGAAGCGATAATAGTCAACCGTGGCGAGCGCGTTGCGCAGGGCATATTCGTGCCTGTCATGCATGTTACCTGGGATGAAGTGCAGGAAATGGGTCCGGGTCGGGGAGGATTCGGAAGCACGGGAGCCTGATTGATGTTCACGAATTATTATGCGATACTCGAAGTTCCGTCCAACGCGACGCTTGCCGAAATCAAGCGTTCATATCGTCGTCTCGCGCGTCAATACCATCCCGATCTCAATCCAGCTACCCATAACGCGCGCGATGCCGAGCGTATCAAACTGTTGAATGAAGCCTATAGAGCGCTGAATAACCCTGCGAAACGCGCCAGCTACGACGCGCAGTACACAGAAGAGAGGCGCCGTCTGGCCGCGCAAGAGGCCCGCAGGCGCCAGGTCGCTGCCCAACAAGAGGCTCGCAGGCGCGAGCGCGAGATGTCCTGGGGCGCGGGGATCATCGGCTTTGTGAAAGAACTGAAGAAAGGTTTGCGAGACGAATAATGCGCAAGCAACCAGGGAAAGCTTTGGTATGGTTGTAACCAACACCCTGACCCATGCGCTGGAACACATCGACGAGATCAACGAGATCCGGCGTGTGCATGGAAAACAAGGGGAAAGAGGGATAGAAAGGGACGTAGGGGCGCCCCTACGTCCCTTTGCATCTTCTGCCTGTTTTGCCTTCCGACAAGATCCCCGCCTTGTGTGCCTTATCCTTCTTCGTGCAGCGCCTGTCGCATATAATCGCGCAGGCCGGAAGCGAGATCAGGGCGTTTCAGGGCGTAGGCGATGGAGGTAGTAATCAGGCCGAGGGGGGTGCCTGTGTCATAATAGGTGCCGCGAAAGCGCAGGCCGTAACAGTTGTGGGCGCGGGCCTGCATCTCGATGGCGTCGGTGACCTGGATCTCGCCTCCTGCGCCGGGTTGGGTCTGCTCTAGCAGGGTGAAGATGTCGGGCGTCAGAATGTAGCGCCCTAAGACCCCTAGATCGGAGGGGGCCTCTTCCAGGGGTGGCTTCTCGACAAGGTGCTCTATGCGCAGAGCGTCCTGGCCGAGTTCTTTGACAGCCGCGATGCCATAGGTTGGGATGACCTCGGGAGGCAGTGGTGCGAGGGCCAGGACAGAGCCGCCGTGTTGCTCGTAGATCTCGATCATACGCGGCAGGCAGGGCGTCTCCGGCGCGACCAGGATATCTCCCAGCATGACAATAAACGGCTCGTCGCCCACCAACTCTTTCGCGCACAGCACCGCGTGTCCCAGCCCGCGCGGCTCTGCCTGGCGCACCGCTGTGTAGCGCGCCATCTGCTGGACGCGCCGCAGCTCCTCCAGTTCCTTGAGCTTGCCTTTGCGCTCCAGAGCCTGCTCCAGTTCCGGGAAGGCATCGAAATGATCTTCAATGCTGCGCTTGCTGCGACTAGTCACCAGGATAACCTCTTCAATGCCGGCGGCAACGGCCTCCTCCACGATATATTGTAACGTCGGTGTATCGGCGAGTGGAAGCATCTCTTTGGGAATAACCTTGCTGGCCGGCAGCACCCGTGTTCCGAGTCCCGCCACGGGTAGCACGGCTTTACGAATACGCATTGATCCTCCTCATCCAGGGTCGCTCGCTGGGAGCGCCTAGCAGGGTACTCTCAAGAGCGCCCGTACATCTATGTATATGTCACGTATTGTACTGGGTTGGTCCAACGCGGTCAATCTGCGCAGTGGAGCGTTACCATCACATATCTATAGAGAGCAAGGGTTGTGTTGTGCTGGAAGCAGGGCTGGCAACCATTTCATTCTCGTGACTGGTATTGTTGCTGTTGGCGCGCGTTTCTGGTGCCGTGAGATGTGTTTGCGGGCAGGCTTTATGCTCCGCGCTGGCGCCGGTTGTGTTTCCGCAAGGCAGGGTGAAGCAGAAGCGGCTGCCCTCGCCTGCTATGCCCGAACTCTCGACCCAGATTGTGCCACCCATACTTTCGACCAGTTGCTTGCAGATGTAGAGTCCCAGACCGCTGCCGCACACGGGTCCGAAGAGATCGCGTTTGAGGCGCACAAAGCGGCCAAAGAGCAGGGGGATTTCGGCGGGCGGAATACCCAGACCCGCGTCCTGCACGCTGATGCATACCTGGCGTCGAGGTTCAGTGCCCGCTATGGTGGCAGGAGTGTTGGCGAGCAATTCGGCCTGGATGCTGATGGGCGTGCCCTGCTCTGAATACTTGAAGGCGTTTGCGAGCAGGTTGCGCACTATTTGTCGTACCGGTAGATATTCAGCCCATACCGTGAGTTCTGGGGGTACATCGATATGCATGGGATGCTCGCGGATGCGGCGCGGATCAAAATGTTCAATCACATCATGCACCATATCGGCAACTACCAGCTCCTCCAGGTGCGGCGGCTTCTCGTTCTTGCCAATCTGTATGGTGTCCAGGACATGGCCAACCAGGCCCTCAAGTTCTTCGCACCCCTGGACGGCGTTGTCCACGAATGTCTTTTGTGTCTCAGGGTCGAGTTGGCCATCGTACTCGCGCAGCAGTTCGAGGTAGCCGTGGATCTCTGTCAGGGGCGTTCTTAATTCATGGCTCACATTCAGGAGGAATTGATCTTTCAGTTGATTTAACTGGCGCTGCTGCTCATAGGCCAGGGACATTTGCTCGCGCGCGACGGTTGCCAGGTCCAGCGTGTTACGCAGGTAGCTGATTAAAAACGTCTCAACGATGAGAGTGAGCATGCCGGTCACAAAGCCTATCAGCATGCTTGCGGGCCAGTGGAAGGAACCCACCATAAATGTATTGGCAATGAACATCGCAGGGGTTGTGACGGCGATGCAGATGAGGCCACCGCGCTGCCTGAACAGCCAGGCCGCCAGCGCTACGGGGATACCAAAGAGCGTGCCAAAGCTCGCTTGATGCAGTAGCAAGAAAGCTATGAACGTAACGCTCGTCAATATGATCACGATGCTAAGGCGTACCCTCTCTCCTGTCCGGGGTTGTGCTCTTCGTGGCTCTGTGGTCATCGCCTCCACACCTTTCTCTTCTTCCATTGCAGGACTCTCAACAGAGAGTATAGCATATGGTCGGCCTATTCGTTGATACAAAATCATGTGTCGACCTTGGAACAGGGCGACCACGATGGTAGCGGGCTTGACTATTACCATGCACGCTACTATGATCCGGTGGTGGGTCGCTTCGTGTCGGCCGATACGGCGCAGGACAATGGGCAAGCTTG
>JBDTHH010000044.1:0-3955 GCA_039937055.1 Ktedonobacteraceae bacterium
CACCTACTCCAACAAATTCAGAGAAAGGGGTTGCCAAAACAGAAAAAAAGGAGGACACTCTTTTTCAAAACACACTCTTTGTCCGAGAAAAAGGAGGCCTTCCTATGTCCTATGATACCCCAGGTCAGCACCCGTTGCCACGGCTGGAGAATCCGCACACCATGATGGAAGGCGTGCTCATCCAGGCCGTGGAGGCACCCCGAGCGACGAGCATGGTGAGCAAGCGGGGTCGACCCGCCCGGCTCAGTGAGCCCTTGCTGGCGGCAGGCATCCTGTGGTGTGTGCTGCATGGCTGGGTCTCGCAATGGGACCTGTGGCGACGGGTGAGTGGCTTTGGCATCGGCTCGCTGGCCCCGGTGCCGGTGTGTGATCAGGCAGTCTACAATCGGCTGGCCCGGCAGGGAACGGACCTGATGCAGTCCCTGTGCGCCCAGATCACGACCTGGCTGTGGGAGTGGCTCGCTCCCTATGAAGATCGCCGTCTGGCTCCCTTTGCTTGTGGGATCTATGCCTTGGACGAAAGCACGATGGATGCGTTGCATCGCTGGCTGCGTGAGCTACGCGATGTGCCGCTGGGAGACCCCTCATTGTTGGCCGGACGGCTCGTGGGCCTCTTTGATGTTCGGCGACAGCAGTGGGTGCGTCTGGAGTGGCTCCCCAAGGCCATCGCCAATTGTCAACTGATGGCTCAGCAGATGATCAGCGATCTGCCCAAGAACAGCATGGTGCTCTTTGACCTGGGCTATTACAATTTTGAGTGGTTTGACACCTTGACCCGGCGCGGGATCTGGTGGGTGGCGCGCCTGCGACGCAATGGCTCCTACACGATTGAGCATTTCTTCGTGTCCCGCGATGGGTATGTGGATGCCCTCATTTTCTTGGGAGCCCATCGGGCAGACCGCACGGCCTCTCTGATGCGCCTGGTGCGGGTGCGCTATCAGGGTCGCTGGTACAGCTATCTGAGCAACGTCACCGATCCGCTGCGGCTCTCAGGAGCGGATATCGTGGCCCTGTATGCCCGGCGCTGGGATATCGAATTGGGCTTCCGCATGCTCAAAGATCATCTGGGGCTCCGGTTCCTGTGGAGTGCCAAGATGCAGGTGATTGGCGCTCAGCTCTGGGCGATCGTGATCCTGGCCCAGATGCTTCATGCCCTTCAGGTGCAGGTGGCCGTCGAGTCCGGGGTGCAGACCTTTGATGTCTCCTTGGAGGTGCTCTGGCGCTATTGGCCTGACCTCTCCCAGCAGGCACGGACGTCTGGGCGCACCCTCACCGAGACGATCAGGGAGATCGGGCCGTCTCTGGGGCTGATCCGGCCCAGTACGCGCCTCAGACGCCTTGTTCCCCAGATCGACTGGCAAGAGCTGACCCCGGTCCCCATCGATCTGGTGTGGATCCGGCCTCCACGCTACGCCAAAAAGGCCCATGGTTCGCCCTCTCGCGCTCACTCTGGCCGCAAGAAGGCTCAGACCAAGAAGACTCGGACCAAGAAGACTCAAACATCGGCCTCTGGCTCCCGGTCTCGTACCAAAAAAGCTGCGATGGCGAATTAGTTGGAGTAGGTGGGCAAGCCATCGCCCCTACGCGATCCGGATCCCTGGTTACGAGATACGTCTTGTTGACCTTTTAGTCATGTCCTCTGTATAATTGAAATCAGGGTGCCCGGACAATGGTAAGCAAGAAGCGCTTGCAGGCCTGTATGGATGTGCCGGATGTCTATAGAGAGGGAGATAGCGTGTGAATCTGGAACAGAAACCCCAAACGCCAGCCTCGATCAAATTTCTCACAGGACCCCTTACCAACAGTACCTTCCATATCACCAGAGCAATTACCACTATCGGACGTGATAGAAGTAACGATATCACTGTTTTGGATCAGAAAATTTCCAGGTTCCATGCGCGCCTCATCTATAGTAACGGGTCGTGGAGCATCGAAAAGCTTTCTCAAACCAGTACCGTCACTATTGATTCACAAAATAGAGAACAAGCCGCTCTCTCCCACAACACCGTCGTCGGCCTGGGAGAAGCTACGAGCTTTCTCTTTTCCTCTTCTCCTGTCGTGAGTGACCAGGGTGAAGAAACCGTATCCCTTGCCGAACATACTCCCGCTGCTGCTTCCATAGAAGCGGTAGCAGAGGCTGTACCCCCGCCTCCTCAACAAGACCTTATGCTACCTGTGCCAGGAGAGAAGCTATCCCCAGAGCCAGCGAAAAAAGAGCCGGTCTCAGGGACAGAACAAGGCTCGTATGCAGCTCTGGGTATCTCCTCAATCGAAGTAACAGATAACACCACTGGCGCCAGGAAGAAGTATCCCCTGGCACGGGAGATCATCAATATTGGACGTGACCCCAAAAATGATATTGTTATCAACGCTGTGAGCGTCGCTGACTTTCACCTTCAGATTGTACGTGAGAGGAATCAATGGCTTCTGCTCCATCCTCATCCTGACCGCCTGGATTCTCAAAATGGGCTGCTCTATCAAGGACATAAAACCCAGAAGAAAGAGTCCTTCCGTAAGCCGCTGGTCCATGGCGATGTCTTTCGAATTGCCGATGAACATGGCACATTAGTGACACTCACCTACAATGATGGCAGCGGCGCGCGGCAGCAGGTGGCCCCCCGCATACAGCCCATTCGCTTGGGCGCCGGCGAGATGGTCATAGGACGCCTGCCAGATAATGATGTTGTGCTCAACCACCCCCAGGTTTCGGCACATCATGCTCGTCTTGTACAAGAACAGGGAGCATATCGCCTGACTGATCTGGACAGTACCAACCATACCTATGTGAATGGTTTGCATGTGAGTAGCCAGCTTCTGCACCCCCGCGATGAGATCCGTATAGGGCCGTTCAGATTCATCTATAATGATACCGAACTCACGCAATTTGATGAAAGTCATGGCATTCGCATCGATGCCCTCAATCTCGAAAAAGTGGGCAACAATGCTACCATCCTGCTCAATGATATTTCGCTGAACATCCCGGCGCGCTCGTTTGTGGCCCTTGTTGGCGGCTCAGGCGCAGGTAAGACAACATTGCTGGACGCTCTTAGCGGCCTGCGCCCTGCCCAACAGGGTTCCGTCTTCTATAATGGCCAGGACTACTATCGCAATTTTGCCGCATTCAGTACGCAGCTTGGCTATGTCCCGCAGGAGGATATTATTCACCGCGAACTGACGGTAGAACGGGCTTTGTACTACGCAGCCCGGTTACGGCTGCCGCGCGATTTTGGGGGGGATCAGATCGAGCAACGCATTGACGAGGTTCTCGATGACGTTGAGATGAAACACCGGCGTAAACTCCTGATCAGCCAGCTCTCCGGCGGACAACGTAAACGCGTGTCTATCGCGCTCGAACTGCTCGCCAAGCCCAGTGTCTTTTTCCTGGATGAGCCGACATCGGGTCTTGATCCCGGCCTCGATCGCAAGATGATGATTCTGTTACGCAAGCTGGCGGATAAAGGCCATACTATTCTCCTGGTTACGCATGCTACCAATAATATTAACGTATGTGATTATGTATGCTTTCTGGCGCCCGGAGGAAACCTGGCCTTTTTTGGGCCGCCCGAGGAGGCCAAGACATATTTCCGCCAACCAGATTTTGCTGAGATCTATAGTGTACTGGAGGCAGGTGATGGTAAGCGCACCGTCCCGCTAGAGGCGAAGGAAAAGTTCAGTCAATCGCCGGCCTACCAGAAATACATTGGCGATTATCTGAGCCAGATGCCCAGGGCGAGTACGCAGTTCTTGCGCGAGCAACAACAGCAAGCAAAAGTGGTTCGCAGAGGGACATTGTGGAGGCAATTTCTCCTGCTCTCCCAACGCTACCTTGAATTGCTGAGAAATGATAAGGGCAACCTTGCCCTCCTGCTCTTGCAGGCTCCCATTATCGGGCTATTGATCCTGCTTCTGATCAAAGGGGTTGGTCCCGATGGCTTTAATACCAGCTCTATATTAC
>JBDTHH010000045.1:0-6578 GCA_039937055.1 Ktedonobacteraceae bacterium
TTAGCCGCGCGCACAGAGCGCCTGCGCGTCGGCTTAATGGTCACTGGCAACACCTACCGGCACCCGGCCGTGCTCGCCAATATCGCGACGACCGTGGATATCATCTCGCATGGGCGGCTCGACTTCGGTATCGGTGCCGGCTGGAACGAGGTTGAGAGCAACATGTACGGCATCCCACTCTACCAGCCGGGCGAGCGCATCCGGCGCCTGGGCGAGGCCTGCGAGGTCATCAAACTCTTGTGGACGGAGACCGAGGCCAACTTCGACGGGAAATACTACCAGCTTAAAAACGCCTACTGCGAGCCAAAGCCTGTGCAGAAGCCCTATCCGCCCTTCGTCATCGGCGGCGGCGGCGAGCAATTAACGCTGCGCGTGGTCGCCCGGTACGCCGCGATCTGGAACTTCGCGGGCGGCTCCGTTGAGGACTTCCGCCATAAGAACGAGGTGCTCGATGCCCACTGCGCCGCTGTCGGACGCGACCCCGCCACCATCGAGCGCTCGATTCAGATGGCGATTAATCCGAACGACCTGAGCATCACACGCAACGCGATACGGGATTTCGTTGAGGCCGGCGCGACACACATCATCTTAAATCTGCGCCCACCCTTCCCACAAGGCATCGTACAACGGCTGGCCGACGAAGTAGCTGAGCCACTACAGGCGGAGTACGCGGGATAGGCCACACCGGCGTGTCTGTAGGGGACGGTTTTTAAGGAGCATCATCGTGTTTCCCAACAAGATGCAGACCATTCAAGATTTCCAGGACTTTCATCGCTGGTTAGACGAGAAGAAAGGCTTCAACACCGATATCCCTTTGAACATGATGCTGTTGAGCGGGG
This sequence comes from Ktedonobacteraceae bacterium, assembly GCA_039937055.1. GTDB lineage: Bacteria > Chloroflexota > Ktedonobacteria > Ktedonobacterales > Ktedonobacteraceae > JALYTT01. The sequence continues at coordinate 840 of JBDTHH010000045.1, forward strand.
AGGTGGGCGAGGTGGCCCAGGTGCTCAAGAAGGTGCATTTTATGTGCGAGCCGCAGCGCAATGAGCGACAGGAGGAGGTAAAGACCTGGGAGGAGGCGCTGTCCATGCACAGGGAACGCCTTGGCGATGAACTGGCGGACTGCCTGGCCTATATCTTCAAGCTAGCAAATTATACAGGAGTCGATCTACAGGAGGCGTACCTCGCGAAGATGCGCAAGAATGTAGATCGCACCTGGACGTATGAAACTGAGCACGACTAAACCGGGAGCGTTCTATCTCAACGCTCCCGCGCTCCTCGCTCTGCTTCACCCCCACGACGGGAACCACCAGCGGTTAAACACCACATTGATGATCAAGACGGTGAGCGCGACAATACCGAGAATGACATAACTACCAGCCGAGATAGTGGATGAATTCACGATATTCATAGCGAGTACGCTCAGCATCACCACCGACACAATGGCCAGCCCCAGACGCATCCCTGCCGGTACCCCACCCACTTGATCGGGTTGCAATTTCTCCTGCGATCCCCGGTAATCGCCGTACATGTCCCCCTGGGGTGAGGAGCCAGAATTAACCGAGGACGCCTGGTTGAGCGGTTGGTTCCCCTGGTATCCGTCGTATTCGAGAGCTGGTTGTTCATGCTGCATGTCTCTCGGTTCCATCTGTTGCATAAGCTTAGCCCGTTTCTTTCCCGCTATTATTCACAGCCTACTCTATTCTACAGTACGAGCGACACCGGGCAATGTTACATCTTTCTCCTCTGCTTCGCTCATATTCATAAAAGAGCGGAACACATCCACCAATTTCGCAGGCGAATTGAAGTTCACGGCATGACCGGCGCCCGGTATCACCACGAGTTGGCCCGCTGGCAGCAGGCGAGTCACCTCCTCCACCCAATCCTGCGGCGCGATAGGGTCGTGGGCGCCGCGCACAACGAGCGTGGGGATAGGGACGCGGGTCAGGTGCTTTTCCATAGGGTCGCGAAAGCCAGATCGCAGCGTGCGCACGGTCCTGCGGATACCGGCGGCCGCATATTCGCGTACCAGCACCGGCATATAGGAGAGCGGCTCGCGGGGCGCATCGCGCAGCAGCCGCAGCGTCGCCCTGGGCAGTGTACGTGCGCGTGGGTCCATCGTCGGGCCGATCAATACGGCGTGCGTGATACGCTCTGGATAGCGTAATGCGAAGTTGACGATGGTCTGACATCCCAGGGAGTTGCCAACAAGCACCGCCGATTGCAAGCCTATGGCCTGCATCCAGGCCGCCAGGGCATCGGCCAGCTCAGCAATCGTCAGAATATGTGCAGGCTTCGTGCTCTTACCAAAGCCAGGCAGATCGGGCGCATAGACCCGGTAATGAGGGGCGAGACGCACGGCAGTCGGGACCATATACCCACTGGAAACCGATAGCCCATGCACCAGCACCACCACTGGCTCATCGTCGGGTACCAGATCTACCGAAGCACGGAAATGCATGGACAGCCCGTTGACGGTTACCCATTTGCTCTCTAAGCGACCTTCTTGCTGGCTCACGTTGTTAGTTTCCTATCTATTTTCGTAGGCGATGTAACTATGCATCAGCCTGTACTAAGCACGTATCAAGCAGCTTATCAGGTTCACCTGGAGGATTTCTTTCGCAGTCAGGAATCAGCGCTCCAGGTGCAGCAGACCACGCTCTAACGCCACGGTTACCGCGGCGGTACGATCGGCGACACCAAGCTTACTGAAGACATGGATCAGGTGGGTCTTGACGGTGGCCTGGACGTTCCTCTACAGTCAAAGGGTACGCAAACGCGGCGCAGAGAGGTTGCAACGCACAGCCGCAGAGCAGCCCGCTCCTGTTCCTCCAAACGCCTCATAAGTACGTAATGCTTCAAGGCCTTCTATATGATACGGACAAAAACCTCTGCGGGAGACCTCTGGTACGAAATATACGTTATGCCTCTGGATGAGGGAGCATATGCCCATGAAGGAGGTAATGAGTGATGGCTGTTTCCCAGGACGAGATATAGGCCTGATAATATTCCTCGGTGAACCCATCGAGGTAGATGTTCCCTTGCGGAGTGAGGGCTGTCAACGTGTACGTGATACGCGCCAGGGTTGCCTGCGTTCCCTGAGCTTCACACGATACCTCGATCCTACTCACATGAGAACCTGGCAATACATTGAGATAGCTTACGTGAGCCTGCTCGCTAGCATAGGCTATGATCGTCCAGATCCGAGTTGGTTCGTTGGCATGCTGGGTCGTGAAGACGGTGCCAGACTGAGCAACTCCAGAGGAAGGATAGAGCATTTCAGGCTCCCAACCCTGTACCCAGTGCTTTTCACCAAGGGGCGAAAACAGGGGAAACACCTCCTGAGGAGCGGCGGGCAGGTGAATGGTATGAGATCGTGTGATCTGTTGGGCGATAAAAACCGGCTTCAGAAGATAGCGAGCGTCTGGCTCCCTATGCTCAAGCAATGGGGGCTTTTATGGCTCCATTTTTTGCGGAGAACAGGAGTGCTACGCCCCCCGATCCGCAAGTCGCCGATGTCGTGGCGTATCTTGTGGCGCAACCGGCAGGAACGCGACCATTGCGCACAGTTGTTGCTGCTGCCAGCCAGAGTTCGTACCCACAGGAAATAAATGCAACGGCGGAGCGGGCAACGAGGGAGTATCTAGAAAGTCTCGGTGTGCTGCATTTGGTGACGCTGGCAGAAAAAGGGCAAGGGTAACTATGAGGGCTGATGCCCACAATACAAATCAGGGCTTTTCAAGTACATTCCGCGTTTCTTTCTTGAATGTACTTGAAAAGCCCTGGAACATCTAGCAGGTTCGTGCCGTTTTGGCTTATCGGCAGAGATGTTGTTGGAAAAAATGTAAACCCAACTGACCTATTGTGCTCCAGATCTCACCTTCCCAGGGAAGAGAGGGGTCTTCACGCAGATTATGATAGGCATCTGGTATAGGAACGAAAGTCGCCTTGACCCCAACAGCCTGAAGCGCCTGGTACAAATGTTGCCCTTGTTCAAAAGGAACGGTCTCATCATGTGTGCCATGAACAATGAGAAACGGGGGTGCATCAGAGGTGACATATGTTAGAGGACTTGCCAGTCGCATCAACTCTTCACGCTCTTGAACAGTCCCTCCAAACAATTGCGTGACGGGGTGAGGCAGCGGAACATCATTGAGCATCTCGCCACCAGGCAAGAGGAAGTCGCTCGGAGCACAGATGGTCATGACGGCCTGCACCTGGCTTGAGTAACCAGGAGAACCGCTGCTGCCCTCTAGTAAGGGAAGATCGGCGGTGAGACCAAGCAACGAAGCCAGGTGTCCGCTCGCCGAAGAGCCTCTCACACCAATGCGTTCAGGATCGATAGAGTAATGCTGAGCATTTGCCCTGAGCCAGCGGATAATCGCCCTGGCATCGTGAAGCTGCGCTGGAAATGGCGCTTGCTGGCTGAGGCGCACTGAAGCGCTGACGGTTGCAAAGCCATGAGCAGCGAGGAAAGGATTGCCGCTGGGACTCATGGCCCACCCGCGATGAGCTTCGTTCCAGGCACTCAAGGGAATCTCGACCACAGTTGGTAACGGTTTGTCCGGCAGGGGGTATGGGTAAAGGAGATCGAGGTATAAAGGCACACCATCAGCCTCGCCGTACTGAATACCCACCATACAGGTAAGCGGCGTTGGGGTAGGATGCGAAGAAATTCCCATAAGTCTGACCTCCTGTCTCCTTGATCATCATGGTAAAGAGTTGTAGCGAATCTGCTTGACGCTGGGTAGCTTACACCGGTGATGTAAAATACACAAGAGATGAGTTTTGCGACTATCCCTACATCTCCTCCGGCAGAGGGAGGCGTACACATTCCAGGGCGCGCTTATGGATTGCTCCATGCTTCAAATAATTTTCTCTGCCTAATTCAAGACTCATATGGTTGGGACCGATAAGGCGGTTCACGCCGGCGTCCAGATCATCCTGGCCATCGTCTTGCCAGTAGCACACGGGACAGACCTCGTATGCTCCACGCGCGCTTAGCGTTATAAAATTACAACAGGGACAGCGATATTTCCCCCCTGCTTCGGGCTGGGGCTGAGGCTGAGGCCTGCCAACGACCGGTCGGCTTTGCAGCTTCTCCCATTCCTCGTGCGCAAACTCCTCGCTATGCTCCGCGATGTGTGCAAGCAGCTCGTCGAGCTGCTGGTAGTCACTAGCGAGAGCGAGCAAGGAGAATCCCAGTCTCTGACGCTCATCTCGATAGAAGATGGAAGGTCCAGTAAGCATGAAAATATCTTTCCAGCGCACATCTTCAACACGATTGCGCCAGAGCATTTTTTTGACCTGGAGCAGGCCGTCTGTGCAAACAATCACACGCGTGCTCTGCGCCTGGCGGACCCGTAGGCCGTATATCACTCCTCCCTGGAACACAGCATAGATACTGGCGAGCCAGGCAGGCAAGAGAGCATCGGGGCGGAAATGAGGAAGCTGGCTCAGTGTGAAGATCAGGATAACAAGCCCTATGCTCAAGATGAGCAGGCCGATCAGGCGCATAAAGCGGATAGGGCCGGGCTTCAATCGATAGATAACCAGGGGCCTGCCAAGCTGCTTGGCTTCGCTCAATTGCTCATCTTCATCAGAAAGTGTATTCGTGGGCATCATTATACAGGAGAATCTCCTCTCTCACATGATGTACCTATGAGACGCTGGCCAGAGGTCAGAGTGGAACTGGTCATAGAAAATAGGTCACAGCGCGATACAGCTCGCTATCTACATAGACGTGCGAGAGGTCACTCATCCAAACACTCATCTTCGCGGTCAAGTTATTATGTGATGACGGTGAAATACCCTGCTGGCTGCTCTCTTCTTCCACTTTTGCTAGTATCTGAAAGAAGAATGGCATAGAATAGGGCTGAACAGCATAAAGAATAGTCCACAGCCATACAAAAAAACAGATTTGGAGGAAAAGTTCATGTCAAAACGACCCTCTATAGGTGTTGGTGTGATTATCCGAGACGGTGATCAAGTTCTTCTCATGAAGCGCCAGAACTCTCATGGAGCCGGGACATGGTCCATGCCTGGCGGTCATTTAGAGTACGGTGAAACACCCCAGGAGTGTGCCATTCGTGAAGCCGAGGAAGAGGTCGGGGTATGTATTGCTGATCCCAGCTTTTGTACTATTACCAACGATTTTTTGAGGCGGAAGGAAAACATTATGTGACCATTTGGATAGAGAGCAAGTATGTTTCTGGAGAAGCGCGCGTGAATTCCGCCCGTGAGATGTCGGCTGTCGGATGGTTCTCCTGGGATGCCTTACCAACGCCTCGTTTTCTTCCCTTAGAAAATCTCCTCGCACAAGGATATGCATCTGAAGCAGAGAAATGATCCTCTAACAATAGCGATGCCAACTACAGCGCCGCGCCCACAATCTCCTTGATATCCTCCATGCCCTCGCGCTGCAAAAACGCTGCGATGCCCTCTACAATCTCAACTCCGGCGCGCGGGTTGACGAAATTGATGGTGCCAACCTGCACCGCCGAAGCGCCCGCCATCAGGAATTCGAGCGCATCATTTGTTGTGCAGATGCCACCGATGCCCACGATGGGAACCGTGGGATGGCCGGCGCGCAATTCCTGGGCCACCTCGTAGACCATACGCAGGGCGATTGGCTTCACTGCGGGACCGGATAGTCCACCGGTAATATTGGCAAGCTCCGGGCGGCGGGTACGCGTGTCTATCTTGAGGGCCGTAATGGTATT
>JBDTHH010000046.1:0-5819 GCA_039937055.1 Ktedonobacteraceae bacterium
GTTCACTTGCAGCCCGCCTCTCTACGTTATGGCTATGCACCTGGGACCCTGCCTGTGACGGAAGCTGCCGCCGCACGTATTGTCTCCTTGCCGATGTACCCTGAATTGACTACTCAGCAGATAGAACGCGTCGTTGAAGTTGTCAAGAAAGCCAGCAGACCGGGGATAGTTGCACAGGATTTGTCTGTAATAACTACATAAAGGATATATTGTCATGATGATGACCGATCTACAGTTTGGAGTAATTGGCTGGGGATATTGGGGACCAAAGATCGCCCGTAACCTGGATGCGTTGCCGCATGGCCAGGTAACCATGATCTCAGACCTGGATAGAAAGCGCCTGGCGTCGTTGGGCGTGAGCCAGCCGTGGGTACGCACAACGACGCAGGTAGAGGATGTGTTTCAATCGGATGTGGATGCCGTGGTCATTGCCACACCTGTCCGCACCCACTACAAGCTGGCGCGTGAGGCATTGTTGTATGATAAACATGTACTGGTGGAGAAGCCGCTGACTGCCAATGTGGAGGAGGCCAGGGAACTGGTGGCCCTGGCGGAGGAGCGCAACCGTGTCTTGATGGTGGGTCATACCTTTGAGTATAGCCCCGCCGTGAACGAACTGCGCAAACTGGTGCGCAGCGGGGAACTGGGGCACATCTATTGTATCGAGACTGAACGCGTGAATCTGGGTCTGTTCCGTAGCGATATTAATGTGATCTGGGACCTGGCCCCTCATGATGTGTCGATCTTGCTCTACTTGCTCGGTCAAAAGCCAGAGCGCATCAGAGTGCAGGCGCATTCCCATATCCAGCCGGGCATCCACGATATCGCGCATCTCGATCTCGAATTTGCCGGTGATTTGACCGCCCATATCCATGTGAGCTGGCTGCATCCCTGTAAAGTCCGGCAGGTGACGGTGATCGGCGACGCGCGCATGGTCGTCTACGATGACACCAATCCGTCCGAAATGATCAAGATCTATAATAAGGGCGCCGATGTCCATGCCGACCCCGGCGTGTCGTATCGCTACGGCGCCATCACCAGCCCGCATATCGATTGGACCGAGCCTCTGCGGCTGGAATGCGAAGATTTCGCCAATGCTATTCGTACCGGCACACAGCCACGCGCGCACGGCGGCGTTGGCCTGGCTGTGGTGGAGGTGCTGGCCGCCGCGCAGCAGATACTCAATGAGCAGGAAGAGCAGCGCTTCCGTGTGCCGATGTCGAATACGGCGTAAGGCAGGAACATGGCGTCCGCGGGGGGCGCCGCCATACACGTTAACTTACGTTGAAAAGGATGCCCGTTCCGTGTGTCCGTAGGGGCGATGGCTTGCCTCATAGGCGTGAACGGAAGCCGAAGCGGGCTGTTCTTCCGTAGGGCGAGGCTTGCCTCGCCAGTCAGCGCACACGCCCTGCGGGCTGACTGGCGAGGCAAGCCACGCCCTACGGATTCGCCCTGCAAGCGCTTTTTTTGTCTTAAGTTCACGCCTATAAGGCAAGCCACGCGCTACGGGATGACGGCGTGCCAGGTTATTTCGTGTAGGGGCGCCGCTGGCCTGCGCCCTGGTTGGCCGGCGTGCTCGTTACGCCGGCAGATCTATGCCCCTCACTGCGTTCGGCGGGTCTGTGTTGTCACCTATGGTGCCCATCGCCGGTTACGTGCCCTTCAACTATACCCGAAGTACTTCCCTCTTGCTCAGAGGCCGTCACTCATGTTACACTTCTTTGAGAAGATTACAACTTTTTTATTTGCCGCTCGTATGTTTTCGTGACGAGAACTTTTCTGTCTATCTCTGTATATGCATGAAATAGAATAAAGATAAAGAGCGGTGAAAGATATGGAATCGACAGTGCGAGCTTCAAGTACGCTGGGGGCCGCTATTGGATCGCTGGCAGCACCAGCACGCGAGACACGTCAGGGTCGTAAGGGAGGAACAGGAGGGACTTCGCAGCGTATTTCAAGCGGAAGTCGATCAATGAGCAGTCAGAGTCTAGTGGGGGTACAAAATCCATCCAGAGGATGCGCGCAGGGGACGATTGTGGAGGAGTTGAGCGATGCAGCGCTTGCCGAGCTGGTACTTGCCGGCGATCAAGATGCCTTCTCAGTGCTCGTCGAGCGATACAAAGACGCCGTGCAGAACCTTTCCTATCGCATGCTGGGGAATGTGACCGAGGCAGAGGATGTGACGCAGGAAGCCTTTGTGCGCGCTTATACACAGCTCGCTACCTATAAACCTGTTCACAAATTCAGCACCTGGCTCTTTTCGATTGCCTCTCACCTGGCGATCGATCAGCTCAGGCGGCGCCGCTTCCTGGCTCTGCCCCTGGAGGATGTGCCGTTCCTGGAATGGATCAGCGATCTGGGTACCGGACCTGAGCAGTCTGCCTTGCAGGGCGAGCAGCATGACGAGATACAGCACTATTTGCAGCGTCTGCCCAGCAAGTACCGCGCCGTCATCGTTCTGCGCTACTGGTACGATCTCTCCTATGATGAGATCGCTACCGCGCTCAACCTGACGCAGCCGCTGGTCAAAGCACGCCTGCATCGCGCCCGCGAACTGCTCGCACGCTATATGCGTCAGGATACTGCCAGTCAGGAGGAGGAGATCGATGCGCTGCCGCGACGCTAAACTCTGGCTGGCTGTTCAGCGTGATGGAGACCTGGCGCCGGCAAAAGCAGTGCAGCTTCAGGAGCACCTGGAGCAGTGTTCCACTTGCCGGGCCTATAGCCAGCGGCTCAGGAGTATGGATGTGCTGCTCGTAGCGGGCGCCTCCCCTGTCTATACCAGCATCTCCACCGAGCGTATCATGCAGGCAGTACGGCAGCGGCAACAGATCACGCAGCAGCTAGAGGATCTGCGCACCCGGCAGCGCTCGCGCCTGTCGCGCCTGCATATCGTTGGTCCTTCGCTGGCCGGCATTATCCTGTTTACCATCGGCAGTATCCCGCTGCTCCTGCTCGCCATTACCATCGTCCAGCCGGACCTGGTGGTGAAGATGCTTATGCCGTTGGGCGATGTCGCAGAGGTCCTGATTGTCCTTGTGCAGTCTCTGCAAACGGGACTGGTCCTGGTGACACGCGATAACTGGCTCTTAGTCGGTATAGCATTCGTGCTTGTGCTTATGATGGGGATGTGGCTTCACCTGATGCGCTATCCGCAGGAGGCCTGAAGGGTGAGGGTCATGGTTGGGGAACCATGACAGGGAGCAAAGGGTCTATATATATGCGAAACGTCACGCGAACACAACGGCTCTTGCCTATCTTGATCGGGCTTTTGCTCATGCTGGCATGCGTAGTCGGTGGAGGTTGGAGGCTGCTCACATGGCTCGCCCCAGCTATCCCCACTCAAGGTAAGCAGGCACAGGCCGGGGGAGGTGAATGTACTCCGGAACATCATGGACCATCCTTTGGAGGCAATGTCGTTATCAATAACAACGAAGTGGTTTGTACCGACCTGATCTCCTTTGGTGGCACAGTGGTGATGAACGGAGAGGTAAAAGGCAATGTAGTGACCTTTGGGGGCAATGTCATTATCGATGGCACGATTGACGGGACCATCAACCAGTATGGCGGTCTCGTGACCTTGCAGAACGGCTCTCACGTCCATGGCGATATCCATCTCTATGGCGGCCAGTGGGCCCGTGGGAACGATGCACAACTTGATGGAGCAGTCATTGATCATACACAGCGTTTCGATTGGCTATTTGCGGGCCACAGTGGGTTTGCATTCCCATTCTGGTCTATGCTCACCTGGATCGCGCTCGGTCTGGTGCTCACCTGGCTGCTCCCTGAACACGTTATGTTCGTGCGCACAACCCTGGTGAGCCGGGCGCAGCGCAGTCTGGTCATTGGCCTGCTCAGTGCGCCGCTCGCTCCGGCCCTGCTGATTGTATTGATCGCGCTCATTTTACCTATTCCGCTTGCAATTATAGTAGCATTAGGACTCATCGCGGCGTGGGCGCTAGGTACGGTGGCCATTGGATGGTTGATCGGCGAATATGTTGTGCATCGTTTGGCGCCGGAACGCAATACGCGCCCTGTACAAGTGATCGTAGGCTTGACGATATTGATACTGGCCGGCTCCCTACCCTATATCGGTTGGTTGGTTGGTATCGCCGCGGGACTGTTAGGACTTGGTGCCGTCCTGCTCAGCCGCTTCGGTACCCGGCTCTATGGCCAGCCCAGACACCCCTTGACATTGTGAACGCGTTTTTCGCGGGCAGATAGTTTCTTGAGCCGGCAAGGAAGAGACCAGGTGCGCATGCTTCCTTGCTTGCTTTCTGCACTGGCCAATCGACACCTGGTTAGAAAAGTTGGAAAGATGGGACGGACACATTCGATGCGCTATGTAGGGATTGTTCTTGCAGTCGCTCATCGGGATCGAGCAGGCAATCGCAAGGATGCATGCCTCTACAGTGCAGGTGACCGCCGAGGTGAAAATGAGCATTGACGTTGAACTTACTGACCTTGCCTATGGAGGCGACGCTGTAGGTCGATACGAGGGACGAGTCCTCTTTGTACCTGGAGGCATTCCAGGCGAACGCGTGCGTGTGGACATTGTGGAAGAGCGTCGCGGCCACGCGCGCGCTAACCTGTTAGAAATCCTGCGTCCCGCGCCGGAGCGCATTGAGCCTGAGTACCCATTGCTGATGGATTGTGGCTGTCAGTGGCAGCATATTGCCTACCAGGCGCAACTGACCTGGAAGGCCCATATTGTACGCCAGTTGCTTGTGCGTATTGGTAAGCAGCCAGACGCGGTGGTCCACCCGACTATCGGTATGCCGCCGGGTATGTCGCCTTGGCATTACCGCAATATCGCCCAGTTCTCGGTCGGCCCGGACTGCGAAGTTGGCTTCCAGATGACCGAAAGCCATGAGATTCAAGACCTGGAGGAGTGCGCGCTCTTGCATCCCGCGCTGGATATGGTGTACCAGCGCGTGCGCGCGAAGCTCATAAATTATTTTGGAGACTCTCTGGGCGAGATGATTCAGAAGTTTACGCTGCGGGGCGCGGTGGGGGCCGTGGGCTCGGTCGGCACAACCGATGGGTCGGTGAAAGCCGTTCCTACGCTGCTCACTATCCAGGCGCGTCCAGGCTCGGTGATCGAGGCGCCCCAACAACTGGCGCACGAGCTGATTACGGTCGCGCCGGGGATTGTCGGTGTGATCATTGAGCGCGTCGGTGGCCGCTACGGGCGCGTGGTCGCGGGACAGGAGTACCTGGTCGATGTCGTGCTGGGACGGCGCTTCCGCGTCTCGTCAGATTCGTTCTTCCAGGTCAGCATCACGCAGGCCGCTACCCTGGTCGAGCGGGCGATCACGATGCTCGAACCACAGCGCTCGGACATCGTGCTGGATGGCTATAGTGGCGTGGGACTCTTCTCGGCCTTCCTGGCGGCGCGCGCCGGACGCGTGATCGCCGTTGAGTCACAGCCGAGCGCCGTCATGGATGCGCGCGCCAACTCGACGCTCAACAACCAGGGCAACATCACTACCCTGGAGGGGACGTTAGAGCGGCTCCTGGGCCAGCTACACTACCGGCGTGAGCGCGTGGACCTGGCGGTCGTTGACCCCCCGCGCGCTGGCTGTCATCCCAAGGCCTTGCAGTCGTTGCTGGTGCTGGCACCGCGCGCCATCTGCTATGTCTCCTGCGACCCGAGTACGCTGGCCCGCGATATCGCTACCCTGTGCGCCGGCGAGCGCTATCGCCTGGTGGCCGCGCAGCCTGTGGATATGTTCCCGCAGACATACCACATCGAATGCGTCGCGCTGCTGGTACGGGGCAGTGGGCGCTAACCCCTCAGGCCGACCCACGTAGGGGCT
>JBDTHH010000047.1:0-3784 GCA_039937055.1 Ktedonobacteraceae bacterium
GTGAGGTGAGTGCGTGTTATCGGCTGTCGTGGCAATAATGGCCTTTTGTGTGATTGTGTTGTTGGCTATTGGCTTAAGTATGATCAAACTGCGCAAGTATTGGCATCAGAAGCCTGCACCCGATCCCCTTGACCGCCATGTCACCATGATTTTGCATATGCAAGACGGCGTGGTGATGGGTGTAGAGAAACCAACGCATGAACCCAGATTTACATTACCAACGTCGTGGTATAGCCGTTTCCGCATCATTGTCTCGCTTGGTTTCGTCGCCATGATCCTGGTCACGCTCTTTGTTCAGAGCGGCCTGGCCGATGGCGCCATCAAAAATATTTCGCGCTCCCTGAGCCTGTTCACAAACGCGAACATCCAGGCGACCGATCTCCATACCGCTGCTCATCTGTCAGGACTAGCCTCCCAACGACTCACGCGTGTCTACCAGCTCGATCCAGCTCAATACGCCTCCCAGCAAGAATACGGCACCTGGGCCTACTCCGCCTGCTCCACGGCCTCAATGACCGAGGTTTTCAACGCCTATGGACGCAATTACCGCATCACAGATGTTTTGCAGGTCGAGTCGCACATCGGGGATATCACACCGGCGGATGGTTTGCTCCGGCCCGATGGTATCGCTCACACGGCGGCGCAGTTTGGCTTTAAAACTGATTGGGGCACGAACTGGCCCCTCTCGCGCGTCATTGATACCGCCAATCAAGGCTCTCCTGTCATCGTCGATTTCCCGCCCTATAAGTATGCTGGTGGCCACATCCTGGTCGTCGTAGGCGGCAACAGCACGACGGTCTTCCTGGCCGACTCGTCCTACTACAACCATCGCGCCCTCTCGTACGCCCAGTTTATGGGCTGGTGGGATGGCTACGCCGCTGTTGTGACACCGATGTAGTCTTCTCCTTGACGCCTCCCATTGCCGAGTGCTATAATCCGGCGTCCGTTGTAGATCGTTCACGCGGGAGGAGACCGATGAGTACATCCGATGCTGCGCAGTCAAGCCAGGGATCATGGTCACAGCCGATACGTGTCATCAAGCCCCAGCAATTCGATGCCAACACGCCGCAAACGCCGGGCATGGCGCGCGTCGCCGCCGTCTCGCGCGAGTTGGCCGGCTCGCAGGGCATCTGGGCGGGTGTCACCGATGTGGCACCCCATGTCGCCAGTGGCAAGCACCATCATGGCGAGCTGGAGACGGTGATCTATGTCGTCTCAGGTCATGGGAAGATCCGTTGGGGCGACCAATTGGAGTTCGAGCAGGACGTTGAGCCGGGCGACTTTATCTACGTGCCACCTTTTGTGCCGCACCAGGAGATCAATCCCTCCGCCGAACCCTCGCGCTGGGTGATCGTCCGCAACTCACAGGAGCCGGTCGTTGTGAACCTTGAACCGCTGGATGCCACCCAGCAGGCGGCCAACGAAGCCACACATGGCATGTAACCTTCTGTAAAACATTACACGAACCTTGTAAGCAAAGGAGTGTGATCACGTGACTGCGAGCGGCGATAGAGGCATGGGCATGATGGGGCATATTGCCAATCTGAGCGAGGAGCGCCGCACGCTCCAGGAGACGGCGCACCAGTTCGCCATGCAGGAGGTGCTGCCGCTGGCGAACGAGCTTGACCCTCAGAAGCAGGACATCCCCGACGAACTGATACGCAAACTGGCGGAGCTGGGCTATTTCGGCATCATGATCCCGCGCAAGTATGGTGGGCTTGGCCTGGGTGTCTTCGAGTATTGCCTGGTCAGCGAGGCGTTGTCGCGCGCGTGGATGAGCGTGGCGAGCATTATCGCGCGTGGCAATGGCATGATGGTGCAGGCCCATTTCTCCGACGAGCAGCGCGAGCGCTACCTGCCCCGGATGGCTCGTGGCGACCTCATCGGCGCCTTCGCGCTCTCCGAGGCCGAAGCTGGCTCAGATGTGGCCAATATCTCCTGCCAGGCCACGCGCGCGGGCGATACCTGGCTCATCAACGGCGAGAAGAAATGGTGCGGCCACGCGCTGAAGGCCGATTTTATCGTGCTCTTCGCGCGCAGCAGTCCCTCATCCAATCCTCGCCGGCGGCACCTGGGCATTAGCGCCTTCCTGATCGAGAAGGAACATGGTGTCTTCCCGCCAGGGCTGAGCGGCACCCCCATCGATAAGATCGGCTACCACGGCCTGAGCACCTGGAACCTGGTATTCAAGGACTTCCCGGTGCCGGCCAGCGCGCTCGTGGGGCCGGAAGGACAGGGCTTCAAGTGCGCGATGAGCGGGCTTGACATTGGTCGCGCTCATACAGCGGCACGCGCGCTCGGCCTGGCGCAGGGCGCACTTGAAGACGCGCTGGCCTACGCCCGGCAACGCGTGCAGTTTGGTCAGCCCATCGCCGCGTTCCAGGCCATCCGCTTCAAGCTGGCCGAGATGGCCACGCAGGTCGAAGCTGCCCGGCACTTCACCTACTACGTGGCCTCGCAGTTGGACAGTGGCCGCCGCTGCGATATGGAGGCCGCCATGGTCAAGCTCTTCGCCAGCGAGATGGCCGAGCGTGTGACCAGCGAGGCCCTGCAAGTCCTCGGCGGCAATGGCTATACCACCGACTACGCCGTCGAACGCCACTGGCGCGATGCCCGCCTGACGCGCATCTTCGAGGGCACATCGGAGATTCAGAAGCTGGTGATCTCTGATAGGCTGCTAGGCGATTCCCTCACGTAGTGGCTTTAATGAGTCATATCATCAGGAATTGGCCGACACTTAGGCATCACACTTCAGGAGGTGCAGTAAGATGGGCGCAATCCAGAAAAAGCCAGCAGATCGAGGGACGCGGATCAAACGGTCTTACTAGCTATTATTGTCAAGGCTCTCTCTTCATGTTTAGGCTTGTGCGCACCATCTGCAATTGCTCTTCAGTCACTTTTGCAGTACGAACATCAGCCCCATCGAGGAGAGCCTCACTAAGAGTTGCCTCCGTGAGATCAGCTCCCTGCAAATTTGCCTCCGTGAGATCAGCACTCGTGAGATTGGCTCCTTGTAAGTTGGCAGCACTCAGTTCAGCACTTTTGAAGTTTGCCCGGCACAGATTCGCCCCAGAGAGATTTGCCTGGCACAGATTCGCCCCAGAGAGGTTTGTCTGGTACAGATTCGCCCCAGAGAGGTTTGCCTGGTACAGATTCGCCCCAGAGAGGTTTGCCTGGTACAACGACGCTTCTTGCAGATTCGCTCCGCTCAGATTCGCTCCGCTCAGATTCGCTCGATTCAGATACGCCTGCTTGAGATGGATGTGAGGAAGCGCAATCTGATGGAGGTCTGCCCCTTGAAGGGAGGTGCTTGCTTGCAGAGCATTGCCTACAAACGTAGCAGGCAAGCCATTGGTACTGAAAAACTTCAACATGCTTACCTGCTGCTCGGCATTTAAGGCTGTCATCACTTGGCTCAGTCGTTGTTGCGCCATCCGTGAGATCTCTGGCTTGTCGGCAAGAACTGTGAGAAAGTAGGTTTGGAGGACCATCTCCTGAAGCAGAGTCATCATTTGCTGCCCGCTCTTCTCCTGCACGAACATTTGCCAGGCATTGAGAGCAAGACTGAGTACAATGGCGAAGCTGAGCGCGATCCAGATACTTTGAGATGAATTTCCCCCGCTCACCAGGTTGATGAGGAAGCCAATGACCGCGGCAAACACTCCAGAGAAAACCGCCAGTGTCGCGGGATGAAACACGATGTAGCTCACGTGAAAAGAACGTTTCATGAGAGCATCTTACTCGATTAATGTGATCTTGACAAGGTTTTGGTCTACAGGAAAAC
>JBDTHH010000048.1:0-4833 GCA_039937055.1 Ktedonobacteraceae bacterium
TACCAGGCCTACGACGCCGTCGTGATCGACGAGGCGCAGGACCTCGACCCCAGCGCCCTGCGCATGCTCATCGCTCTCTGCAAGGCCCCCAATCGCCTCTTCGTCACCGCAGACGCCAACCAGGCCATCTACGGCAGCGGCTTCACCTGGATCGACGTTCACCAGAGCCTGCGCTTTCAGGGACGCACCAGCATCCTGCGCGCCAACTACCGCTCCACCCACGAGATCGGCGAGGCAGCGCAGGCCTACCTGACCTACGGCGCCATCGAGCCAGAGACCAGCGAGCGCCAGTACGTCAACGATGGACCACTGCCGGACGTGCGCGCCATCATCAGCCAGGGACATGAGGCGCAGCTCCTCGAAAGCTTCTTCAAAAAAGCCTATCGCAGCCTGCGCCTGACCGCCGGTTCCTGCGCCGTCCTCTGTCCCAACGAGCGCGTAGGCCGGATCATCGCCGCCGAGCTAACCGACCTGGGCAGCGAAGCCACCTACATGAAGAGCCAGGAACTCAACCTGGGTCAATCAGGCATCAAAGTGCTCACGCTCAACGCCTCCAAGGGCCTGGAATTCCCCATCGTGGCCCTGGCCGGCTTCATCTCCAGCAGCTACCCCGTCATCCCCTACGGCGCCTCCGAAGACGAGCGCGCCGAACTGCTGGCCCGCGAGCGCCGCACCATGTTCGTCGCCATGACCCGCGCCATGCGCGCCCTGCTGGTCATCGTCCCCGTCGACGCCGAATCGCCGCTGCTCCAAGGCTTCGACCCGACGTATTGGAATTTTGATCGGAAGATATAAAATATAATAGATGGAGAGTATCTCACAAGGCTATGGCAAAGGTATCGAAGGAGTGAAAGCGTATTCGTAGGGGCGCCGTTTACAAGCCCGCGCAACCCGACGACATCACCCCCCATCGTGACATCATCAGGTGAGCATGAAAGGCAGGACCAGGAGACGTAGGTCATGATGTCGGAGGGGCGCCGTTTACAAGCCCGCGCAACCCGACGACATCATCCCCCATCGTGACATCATCAGGTGAGGGCATGAAAGGTAGGGACATGAGAAGCAGGACCGCGGTTCGTAGGGGCGCGGTTTACAAGCCCGCCTGTTCTTCGGCGACATCACGATCTCGCTGGTGGACTGGCGGGCTTGTAAACCGCGCCCCTACGTGTGTTGCGTTCTTATCGTATATTGCATCCCTATAGATATTATATTTCTATGACTCTTGTTGGCCTGCCATCTCTCGATCTAGCTCTTCAGAGCTTTGTAGAGAATAAGGAAGAAGTCTGGCAAGTTTATCGTACCCAGGCCGGTCGTGAAGTCCTAGCCAGGGGTGGCTGTATAGTACAGGTTATTGTCTTGCGTGATATCGTAGAAGAGATGTGGGCTCGGGTCCCCTACGTAGATCGAGGACGGCGCAGCAGGTCGCCTACACGCATCCAGGGCTTCTCCACCAGGGCATAGGAAAGTGTCGCGCAGGGCAAGACCACAAGCAGGGCGAACAACCAGTAGGAGCTATAGGCCACGACTCCATTAAGGACTGGCAGAAATTGATGGATATAGGCCTTGAAAAGGATCAACAACACCAGATGCCAGATATAGAGGCTATAAGAAATGAGACCGATCCAGCGCAGGTAGCGCCATTCGAATGGGCGCCTCAGGTGGGGGGAACCAAAGAGGAGCGCGGCAACACACGCTCCATAACCCAACGCAAAACCAAACTCGCTCAGCACATCATACGCGGGCAGCAGCGCATTCAGCAGTGGTATGCCGTGAGAGTCATGGTTGAAGTGCCATAACGCCATGAAGAGCAGCATCAGGATACCACCTAGCAGCAGCCAGGGACTCCAGCGCGCCAGTCGTTGCGTGAAGCTGCTCCCGGCAGGGGCGCGCTGTGCGAAGACATAGCAAACACTAATCAGCATGCCTACGGCGAAATCTTCCAGGAACTTGCCGTCCATACCATGCAGGAAGAACAATGCTACGTTGAGCGCGGCACGCGGCACCAGGAAGCTCTGCCCCGGATGGCTCAAGAAGTAGAAACCCCAGTAGCGTAGGCATAGCGCCCAGGCTATGACTCCTACCAGTTCGCACATCACAGCTCGCAGCCGCCAGCGCTGCGGGATGCGCCACGCCAGCAGGTACAGGCCAGCGGCGAGCAGCGGCAAAAGCAGGTAGAACTGCCATTCGACCGCCAGCGTCCAGTATGGGCCATTCAGTTGGCGAAACGTCTCCGGCGTCGAGTCCATGAAGAAGGACATGAACAGCAGCAGCGCGCGCAGGTGATCCGGCTGGAGGTACTGCGGCTGAAAAAGCAGAATAATCAGAAACAACGAGACATAATACCCAGGGATGATGCGGAACGCGCGGCGCATATAGAAGAGGCGCGCCTGAGGCAATGATCCCTTGAAGAGCAGTGCCTTGGCATAGGGCAGAAAGAGTAAAAAGCCCGAAAGCACAAAGAACAGCGTGACGCCCGACCCACCCGCCGTGCCGATTGCTCCAATGAGAGGCAGCGCCAGTGGGTCCCAGATCTTCTGGTCGCTGGTCATCAGGCTGATATGAAAGGCGATCACTAGCAAGCAGGCGAGCGCTCGCACTCCATCCAGTACGGCAATGGAGTTTTTCTGCTGATTCTCTCCAAATAACTTCGCCAGCCGCTGATCCAACCAGCGCAATCCACCCGCTATCCTTGGAGAGGAGGGCCGGGAAACTACGTGTGGCTGCTCGCGAGGCCTGGTCTCTATTTCATGCATTGTACACGCCAATATAGCTATCTTCGTTTTCCGCGTCTTCGTAGGGGCAATGGCTTCGGCTTCTCTTGCCCGCCGACAATGCGGGTACCCTGTTACATCTCGACACATGATTTTGTATCAGCTTATGGGAACGCCTATGGGATGTGTCCCTACGCTATTTATATAGCTGCCTCATAGAGGTATAACGAAGCAGATCTCTCTACGGTCATTTAGCATAGGAAATACAGGGATCCTCAAATTGTGGGAGAAAAACCCATTCTGCGAGGCCCGGATGGGAAATATTGCCCAGTGGGAGCGTATTTCTATAGGATATGGAACGATAGCCGATATGCTTATAATATGCTACACTAGCGCAGGCACACACGAGTGAAGAAAGAAGCGAGGCAGCCACCATGAGCAGGCTCCTGCGAGACGATGAGACGCACCTCATCAGCCGCAGCCAGGGCGGGGATGTACAGGCATTCAATGAGCTGGTGCTGCAATATCAGCAGCATGTGTACAACCTTGTGTTTCGCATGCTCGGCGACCGCGATATGGCGGCCGATATCACACAGGATGCTTTTATCGCCGCCTTCCGCAACATCCAATCCTTTCGCGGAGGCTCCTCATTTCGCGCCTGGCTGCTACGCATCGCCTCCAACCTGGTCTGCGACCACTGGCGCCGCGTGCAACGCCATCCGACCGAATCGCTGGACGGCTTCACTGACGAAGATGAGCCCCATACTTCCAGCGTGCTGAGTTCGCTGGCTGCACCCGGACTGGACAATAATCCCGAAGAACACCTGCTGAACCAGGAGGTACAGGGCCTCATCCAACAGGCATTGGAGCAGTTGCCTCTCGATCAACGCCTGGCCGTCGTTCTGTGCGATGTACAGGGACTGTCGTATGAGGAGGTTGCCACGGCCACGCAATCCACGTTGGGAACGGTACGCTCACGGATCTCGCGGGGACGCGCACGCCTGCGCACCTACTTGCAGCGGCATGAGGAACTTTTACCACGCAGTTTTCGTCTATACACTGATAGAAGTTGACACTTGGATGGAGAGAATCGTGGCACAGCAGCATGAACACCTCACAAACGAACAGCTTTCAGCATTCCTGGACAAACAGCTTACTCCCCCGGAGCAGGCCGCTTGTGAGGCTCATATGCGCTCCTGCACGCAGTGCCAGCAGTCGTTGGCACAGATCCGCCAGACCGTAGCCCTGCTGCGCGCCCTCCCGCAGGCGGAACTGCCACGCTCCTTCATACTCCCGGCTGACAGCGTCCCCGCTCCCATGCGCACACACAGCCAGCCAGAAAGCAACATCATCCCGATAGCGCGCCGGCAGCACCCTGCATGGACGCACATCGCCCGGAGTTCGCTGCGCGCGGTGAGTACCATCGCCGCTGTAGTGGCCATCGTCTTTATGATGTCAAGTCTGCTTGCCGTGCTCCCAATGCATTCAGGCTCAAGCAACACGGCAGCCTCTGCACCCAGCGCATCCAACGGAGCCGCTACAAGCAGACCATCCCCGGCCGTCCAAAGTACGCGTAACCAGCCTCATGCCACGGCGGCTACTCGTATAGCTGGCACAAGTAATGATGCGAGGAAGACGCCAACCAGCAGTCCTCCTCCCACACCAGGGACCCAACAGGGTCAGCATGTACCTGACGGAGAGGCCCCACCTGGTCCACCATCGTTTGATCTCTCCATGCCCGGAAGCCGCCTGCTTGCCGGCGCTATCCTGCTGCTGCTCAGCATCCTGGGCATCTTCTTCACACGGCGCAGACAGCCTCGACCCGCATAGTGCTCTGTCAAGCTGCAATCAACGAGCATCAGAGCGATCCTCCCACCCGCGTAGGGATTCGGCTTGCCGAATCCGTGGGCGGCATCCCTTGGGGTGCTAGAGGCCTCCTCCCTGACCGCACACGCGAGGCCGACACACGGATGCGGCAAGCCGAATCCCTACGCGGAATGGGGCCGTCTCACCCGTGCCATGAAGCTTGACAGAGTAGTAAAGAGGCCCAGATCAAAAGATCGGGAGCCAAAAAAGCTTTACATCTGCCATCTCTCATGATATGCTATATGCACGTCTAAAA
>JBDTHH010000049.1:0-3432 GCA_039937055.1 Ktedonobacteraceae bacterium
TGCTCGCTACTCCCTCGGCCATCGACTTCGAGGAGGAGAGATTATGGCTGATGAACAGACGAAAACGCAGGAACTGCTGGCAATCCTCAACACCCGATCGTGGACAAAAGCGGAGCGGACCAGCGCGCGGCAGCAAATCAATCTCTATTATGAGAGAAAGCTGGCAAGTTTACAAACAGCGCTCTTCGAGGCGATAGCGGTGGATGCACCAAAGAAGGTTACTCCTTTCGAGATAGATGAGTACATTCATCGCTACCACAAACGAGTAGCTTCATCTAGTAACTGTTCAAGTGTCTCTTCCATATTTAAGTCATAACGCCCTTTGTACTCTATCATTATCTAAATCGCTACAATTGTAGCATAAGCAACGGGCTTCTTCTAGCAAATAGCGAAGAGGCCTGAAATTATACGGTTTTTCCGCTTTTCTCTCTGCCAGGATGTCATAATCTGAAGCGAGAAGCCGGGCGAAATGTCCAGCTTCTCCTGACTACTCCCTATAGTTCGTGACTGTGCTCCAGGTGTCGTAGGTGTGACGAGGTAGGATATCACCAGTTTCATCTACGTGCTCGCCGTTGGGAGCGAACGACGCACCTTGAATTTGTGAGGGAAAGGTTTTAAAAGCACAGCCAGGCCGATGGAGTTGGTAAATGTTCCTTTTCAGTTCGCTATAGATGGGCATACTATCGGCCTTGCTAGCTGCCAACGGAATCCAATACGTACCAACAGCTCCACACTTAGCACAGTGTAGGGCAACTTTTTCCGTTGTATGGACATCTTGCCTATCAAGAATTTCACGCATCGGGCTCTCCCCCTAGCAACATAAGCTGTGATGAATGGTCATGTTGTTTAACTTTCCATGTAATCTGTGATATCAATGTAAATGCTAGAAACGTGAAAGCGCTCAGGAAAATGCTTCCGAACACTGCGATAGACAGCAAGGCGATTTTTGCCATCATAGTACCCCTTTGCATGCTTTCCCGCATGCTAATGATACTGATGTCCGTACGTCTTGCTGCCTTTGTAAAATGCTTGCTACCATCTTCGTGCTCCTTTTAGGTTAAGTATTCTGACACGATGATCTCGGCCTGGCGAATGTACAATGGTTTTTGCCTTGGAACATCGAGATCAATAATGTCTTTCACCCACGAAAGCTTGGCGAGGAGTCGCCTTGTTTCGATAATCTCCTCACAAATGCGCTTCCGCTCCCTAAAGTCAATCCAGGCCGTTGTGCAATAGAGGTATGACCAGAAGAACGCTTGAGCCTGAGCAGGTGCCTCAATTTTGACCCAGTAGTTATCCTCGTCATACGCGAGAACCAGTAAGTATCTGTCTGAGCCTAGAATCGACTTCTGGTAGAGCCTATACGTGGTTTCTCCAACCTCTATTTTGCTATAACCATGCTGGAACGCGAAGTCGTCATACGATATTCTTTGCTCCAAAGGGATTGGACCTGGAAAAATCGTTTGCGTAACCTGAAAGACTCCATTTTCGAATGTTGCGAATGAATGCACCGTGTGCCCCTTATCTGCCAGAGGCTCCTTGATTTTCTCATTACAAATATCTTCTATTCATAATGAAAGATAAGGATACCTTCTTACGTATTGAGAGAGTTCCTCCCTGGCCGAGAGAGGCTTTCTTTTACTGTACACCCTACTTCCTACAATCTGCTTACGGCTTTTGTAATACTTGATGTTCTCTTGAGTATCTTCAGGTAGCTACTCTCTCTATAAGCGAGCGGCAAGCTGCGCAACATATGCCCGTTCCTCCGTGCCGAACCAGGGTCCATCGCCGGCTGTGGCGTTATCTCGCATGCGTTCAGGCTGCGAGGTGGCCGGAATAGTCACATGGCAGCGCGGATCGCTCACAATCCATTTCAGCAGCGCCTGCGGCCAGTTTTTCACGCCAAAGGCTGCCAGAGGTGTGAGTTCCGCTTCGGAAGGCTGGCGCCGCAGCAGACTGCCCTCGCCAAACGGGCGCATCACGACCACACCCAGGCCCAGGTCTGCCGCCAGCGGCAGGATGCTGCGTTCGACTTCGCGCTCGCGCGGATTGTAGGGGATCTGAATGACGGTGATACGCCCGGTTTTCATCACCGTACTCAGTTCAGCGAACGCGCCGGGGCTATAGTGTGTTGCGCCGATGGCTGCGATAGTTCCGGCTTCTTTGAGCTTCTCCAGCAGTGGGAGGTACTCTTGCCACTGGACCAGGTTATGAATCTGGTAGAGATCGAGCGAGCCTCCGAAGAATTGCAGCGCTCGCGCAATCTGCTGCTGTGCCTCCTGCTTTGAGGGTGTCCAGACCTTGCTGGCAACCAGCGCGCTCGCCCTTCGCCCTTGCAGAGTCGCTCCCAGCACGCGTTCCGCCTCCCCATACATAGGTGAGGAGTCGAAGAAATTGGCTCCGGCCGCCAATGCCTGATCGACAATAGCACGCGCGCGAGCTTCGGCCTGCTGGTCACGCACATCAAACGTGCGCCAGGTACCCATGCCAATGACTGGCACTGTCAGGCCCGATGTTCCCAACAATCGTTTTTCCATGTTGTGTTGAGCAGCCCTTTCTATGTATCCTCTCTACCTTCACGCTTTATTGTTATCAAAACATCACACCTGATACGCGTAGGGACCGGGCACATCTGCACTTGACAAATCGCAAATTTTTCCCTATGATGATATATTATACCTCCTAAAATCCTCAAGAATAGCTGCACCGGCCCGTGCAGACAGATCAGGGCCGCTCATTACATGACAGCAGAGCAACTCCTGCAAGAACTCGAAACGTCTCCGCACGCCACCAGAATTCGTCGCATGGTCGAGCTTGGCCGGGCGGCAGCACACGATCCTGAAATGGCCGCCACTCTGGTTACCCTGGAAAAGGGCGATTTCTACGCGCGTTATCTCGCGCTCCACTCCTGCTTCGGCAGCTACGATGGCGCCCATATCCTGCGCGCGCTGGCCGATCCTTCGCGCCGTATTCGCGCCGTCGCGATCAGGCTGGCCCCGCTGGCCTGTAGCGAAGAGCAATTGCGGCAGGCGCTGGCATTGGTACCTCGTGATGGTCGCCGGTCTTTGTTATGGAAGCTCCAGCACCACGGCTCTCACGCATTGATTGACGAATTCCTTGAACAACTGGCCGAGACGAACGACCCCCAATTGCGCCAGCTCCTGCCCCTCGGTTCCGCTACGCTTGTCCAACGCCACATCGCACGCCTGCAACCCACGCTGAGACTGGTCGATTGGCGTCGGCTCACGCGGCACCATCCGACAATCGCCTCTACACTGCTTCAGACCAGGGCCGAGGCGACCAGTAACCTTGATTTGCAACTCCTGGCTTTCGCGAACGGGATACTCCCCATTCTGGCGTATACCCGGCCAGATCAAGCCTTGCTGCTGGTTGAGGCCCTGATGCATACGATACCTCTCAACCGCCTCGATC
>JBDTHH010000050.1:0-2758 GCA_039937055.1 Ktedonobacteraceae bacterium
CGCCCCTACGTCCGGCAAACAGACCTATTCTTGCAAGAGTGATGATCACATGTGTTACGTGTAACCGGCGACACTCGTTATTATATGAATATTGCAACATTTGCTTGTGATAGAGTTTATTCGTCTATGTAACAAGCGGTAAATCCTGGTCGTGGCACCGTGTACTCGCTACTACAGAGTACACATTGCTATCACAAAATCTTAACAATGTCCGCAAGTCGTACACATTTGTGCTGTTTTGCTATTGCTGATGTGTTACACTACAGAATGCGATGAGCGCGTATTCAGTAGAAGCGAGCATATTTCTTGTAGATCTACTTCACTCCAAGAAGAGCCTGGAGGGTTTGCTATGCCCATCAGTTTCGATCGAAGTATCTGTTGTGATTTGAGCGAGACCATCACGCGCGAGTGGCTGATTACCAATGGGCTTGGAGGATACGCGGCCGGGACCGTTGTGGGCGCCTTGACCCGCATGCAGCATGGCCTGCTGGTGGCATCTCCGCTGGAGACCGCGGCTCCCCAGCTTTTGCTGGCGAAGATAGATGAAGAGGTTCTATTTGATCAGCGCACCTATTATCTGGGCACGAACGAGTACCGTGATGGGACGCTGAACCCTTCTGGTTTTGGGCATCTTGAAACCTTCCGCCTGGAAGAGGGGTTCCCTGTCTTCACCTATCTCCTGGGCGGGATCGATGGGATCATGCTTGAGAAGCGTATCTGGATGCCCTATGGATACAATACCACCTGCATCCAATATCGGGTGTTGCCAGGGCTGGCCACACATGAGGCGGCGGATAGAGGTGGCTGGCAGGGGAGTGGGCGCGCTTCCCCCACTCATCAGACGTACGCGCGTTATCATGGCTATTCAGAGGCGGCACAGAACATGCTAGAGCTAACGCTGCTGCCATTTTCCGCGTATCGCCCGCATCACTTACCGCAGTATGGCAATAATGATTGGTACTTCCAGGTTGAAGCGCACCAGGCGGGACGCCAGTCGCCTGAGCAGGCGCAGCAACAGGAAGTGGCCTTGCCGCAGGGTGTGGCGGGCTGCACGATCCGTGCCTGGGAAGGGGCGCACCCGTACCATATATTCGTCGCAGGCCATCCCGAAAGCCACATGACCTTTATTCCGACCGGCGTCTGGTACTGGCATTTCTTACGCCGTCAGGATGCCGCCGCTGGCCTCACCGCTATAGACGATCTCTACCTCCCCGGCGTCTTTAAGGCCCGGCTCTGGCCCGGCGAGGATGCTGTGCTGACCATTATCGTGACCGCCGAGGAGCTGTCGTCGCTGACCTTCAGTTCAGGCCAGCTTACCTCCTCCTACAAGAGGAGCGTCGAGCGCCAGCGGGCATTGTTGCATCCACAGCGCTACTTCGGTGAAGGTGGCGAAAGTGCCTACCAGCTGCGTGTGCTCCCCATTCCCACGGCGCCCGATCCCCAGGTGGAGGGCCAGGAGTTCCTGCGCGCGTTGCTCCAGGGCGGCGATCACTTCCTGGCGCAGCGCCTGCTCCCACTCGCTGAACGCTCCGGCAACCAACCGTTGTCCTTCAGTGAGGCGCGCACTACTCCACGGATCATCTCTGATTACTATGCTATGGAGGATGGCACGCGGGAGATGTTGATCGCGCTACCCGGACTGACGCTGGTGAGCGGACGCTTTGAGGAGGCCAGCCGCCTGCTGCGCAGCCTGGCCCGCTACTTCGGACAGGGCATGCTACCCGATCAACTTCCTCCGCCGGGGCGTGCCTTGACGCCGGCTGACTATCGTAGCGTTGATACGACGCTGTGGTACTTCTACGCCCTGGATCAGTATGTGTGTGTGACGGGAGACTACGGGCTGGTCGCTGAACTCTACCAGCGCCTCGCCGAGTGCATCCAGTGGTATACCCAGGGTACCTACCATACGATCCGGGTCGATCCCGCCGATGGACTGTTGCGTGCGGACGAACCCGGAAAGGCTCTGACGTGGATGAATGCTACAGTGCATGACACGCCCGTAACGCCCAGAGGGGGGAAACCGGTTGAGGTCAATGCCCTGTGGTACCACGCGCTGGCGCTCATGGACGAGTGGTCGCAGCAGCTCCAGCGTATGGGTCGCGCCGGCCATGCCACCCGGCAGTACCAGGAACAGTGCCTGCGCTGCAAGGAGAGTTTCCAACAGCGTTTCTGGTATGAAGATGGTGGCTATCTCTATGATGTCGTCGATGGTCCCGTCGGCAACGATAGCTCTCTGCGCCCGAACCAGCTTCTGGCGCTCTCACTGCGTCATCAGGCGCTGACAGAGCGTTCTCAGCGGCGCGTGTTCGAGGCTGTCACGCGCCACCTGCTGACTCCTCATGGTATCCGTAGCCTGGCACCCGCTGATCCCGCGTACCGTGGACGCCTGCCCGAAGTCCTGGAGGCGCAGCCGCAGGCTTTACATCAGGGGAGCGCCTGGGCCTGGCTGCTTGGTCCGTATATCGATGCCCTGCTCAACCGGCACTGCGTCGCCGGCTCGCCCGCTCTCGAAGAGACGCCAGGCCATGAGCAGGCGCGGCGCCGGGGTGTCCAGTTGCTGGAGCCGTTCCGCGCTCAGCTTTCACAGGGTATATTGAGCATGGTCGGTAGCGCCTTCGACGGCGATGCTCCCCACACACCCGGCTATCTCCCCGCTTCCGCCGCCAGCACCGGCGAGATCTTGCGCGCCTACTACCTGCTGGCGCATGCCGCCATGAAACACCAGGCCCATGCCTTTTCGTCGTAGGATGACCCGTAG
>JBDTHH010000051.1:0-3770 GCA_039937055.1 Ktedonobacteraceae bacterium
CGCAAGCCACGTGAGCTGACTGGCGAGGCAAGCCACGCCCTACGGGTGTTTTTAAAAACATCCTGTTTTTAAAATGGGATCGGGACCACCTGGTGACCTTCACGGCCTGGCTGGACATGGTGCGAGATGAACAGCTCGATCACGAAGGGCTTTTCGTAGAGGGGGCGGCGTATCTCGTCCAGGAAAAAGATGTGCATACGCTCGCGCCGCCCGCTTGGACCGCTGGTCGGCGGGGGCATAGGAATGGTCACATCCACCGCGTAACCTTGAGCAGGGATCGATACGGCCGCCCGCTGGATGACGAAGGCGTAACGCTGATAAAACGCCGAGCGCACCTCGATGATGACCGTCTGGTTATGCATCAGCGCACTCAAGCCCCCCAGTTGAGCGCCTTTCCTGACGCCGGGGGATAGCACAGCTTTATCTCTGCCCATCAGCCGAATACGAAACACAAAGCTCTGGTTTGGCTGTATACGCATAGGAGTTTCAATGATAGCCGCCGCCGCCGTGCTATGCTGCTGCTCGCCAAGCACAAAGCGCTGCAGGTGTTTGAAGAACGACCCTTCAGCGCCACTCGCTGGTTCAACCCTGGCTTTATCAGGCGTTACATGGGTATCCTTTGTATGTGTCGCGCCCTGAATTGCCGGTAGAATCCCTGTAATACGTTTCTGCAGGCGCCGGGACAGCGAGGCTTCGTCACCTTCGTGTGGCGTGATTGCTGGCGCGGGAAATGGTACGGTCGTCTCCAGTGGCTCCTCTGCCGGTGTCGGGCTTATCTCTATATCTGGCAATGCACGCGCGGTACTGGAGACCGTCTGCGCGGGCGTCGTCGGGAGCTGCTGTTCTGGTGCAGTGCCCGCTTTCTGCGCCTGCACGCGCGCTGCTTCCCAGCGAGCCATATCTGACCGTGAGAGCGGCGTGACCGGGATAGTATCCATATTGGCTACTTCGCGGTCCTCTTCCGCGTACCCATTCTTTTCAAACGGCTGCGATGACACAATGCGCCCTTTGGGCAGTCGCACCACACGCGTGTTCATATTGGGATTATCAAGCGCTTCCGCCATCGATAGGGCGTCCTGGAAGCGTTCAGATCGCTCAAAAGAGAGGGCACGCATTACGATGTCGTCAACCTCTACGCTCACACGCGGATTCAGTTCGCGCGCTGAACGCAGGCGCTGCCGGGCTCGCTGGTCAGGTTCATCAGGAGGCACACCTGTGAGCAGGAGGTAGAGGATGGCCCCCAGGCTATACACGTCAGAGCGCGGTTCAACGCGGCCAAGCTGCACCTCTGGCGCGCTGAAACTTCCGCCTTTGTCCGAAGTAAGAGGGGCGGGGAAGAGACTGCGGATAGCGGCAGGCAGCCAGGAGAGCATGAGCACTGGCTGACTCTCGTAGCGGTCACTGCTCAGGACCAGTGTCTCTGGATCGAGGTCACCGATGACGATGTGATGGCTATGCAGGCACTCCACAGAACGGCAAAGCTGCTCAATCCACCTTACAGCCACCTGTTCGCTGGGGAGACCTATCCCGCTCTGCAGGAGATTGTGCAGCGTGCGCAGTTGCGCGCCTGTATCTGTGTGCTCGGTCTGTTGGGCAGCACCATTGGCCTCGCCACCGTCCCGGCTGACGAAAGGGTTGCCCGCGATGACATACAGGTGCCCTTCGCGATAGCCAAGCTGGATGATGGGCAAGACATAAGGAACATGCTGGCGGCGTAACAGATCATACTCGCGCTGCACAAGATTGGTAGCATTTGCCTGCGCCTCGCTATCCAGGCTGCTGATATCGATATCACTGATGGCAACGGTCCGCTGCTGCTGGTTATCAAGCGCAAAGAAAAGGCTAACATATGGACGACGACGTACAAGAGATGTGATGCGATAACGGCTGGCGATATCAAGATCGTCCTGCAAGAGGCTGGAAGAAATCTTCTTCGCCTCGACGCGCTCGCCGCAAGTGCCGCAGAACACGGCATGGGGAGGAAGGACAGCGTTACACTGGGGGCAGTGCAGGCTATCAGAGGAGTTCCGCTCAGTCGTTGTTTGTGTCATGCTCATCAGTTCGGTGCCTATGCCTTAGAGATTTTTTTCGATTCAGGACAGAATACGTGGATATAGCAGATTATAGCATAGTCAATGGACTATGTGGCAGTAATTTTCCCTGTATTTTCCAGATCCATGATGTGCCATGCCCTGTGATGTGCCATAGCCCCTACGCGTTAGGAAGAGGCGGATCAGAAAGATGGGGGATTCAGAGAGATAGGGCTTGGGAAGACACGTTGAAAATTGGCCTTGTCAGGGACGACAGGTTTTGATAGAATCAGACGAGAGACAATAGCTTGTTTGAGAAATACGACTCAGGACCTTTATGCCATCTATTAGTCAGGTACCTCTGCTTAAAAAGACGGAGGTATCCTGTCCTGGCCCTTTGCAGTGATACAATCTAGAGATAGGCTTGCCTGGTAGAGGGGATGGGGTGCACGTAAGTGTCTCCGCGCCGCTGACTTCTCTCTCGCCTGAGCTGAAACGAACGCGATACATTTCTCAACATCCGATCCGATCTATACGGAGGTATTTTTTTATGGATTTAGCCAGCGTCGTCTTCTGGATCAGCGCGATTGTGCTCGTGAGCGCTGCGCTGGTGGTGGTGGGGCAGCGCAATATCGTGCATAGCGCGCTGGCACTGGTGGTGGTCTTCGCAATGGCTTCCGCGATCTACGTCTTGCTCAATGCCGAATTCATTGCTATTGTGCAGATACTCATCTACGCCGGTGCCGTCACGATCCTGATCCTCTTCGCCCTCATGCTGACGCGCATAGGGAACAGGTTTGTCACCAACCCCAACAACAGGTGGTGGGCCCTGCTGGCAGCCGCGGTGATCTCCGGGCTGGTGGGCATTGGTATCATCTACGCGGTCTTTACCAGCGCGTTCGCCACAACGGCCCATACCACCATTAAGGGCTACGCGGGGACAGCCCCTGCGACCTGCGCGCTGCCGCCGAACAACGTGGTGGCCATCGGGCAGTTGCTCTATAGTCCCACCTGCTATAGCTATGTGCTCCCATTTGAAATCGCCTCGCTGGTGCTGCTGGTCGCGATTGTGGGAGCGATTGTGATTGGCAGGGAGGAGGAATAATCGCATGCTTACACTCTATCATTTCTTGATACTTGGTGCGGTGTTATTTTGTATCGGCCTGTATGGCGCCCTCGCCAAGCGCAACGCCATCGCCGTATTGATGGGCATTGAAATCATGCTGAACGCCGTCAATATCACTATGCTGGCCTTCTCCTACTATAACCGCATCAAGCCATATTCTACCCTCTTGACCGGTCAGATTTTCGCCATCTTCATCATTACTGTGGCCGCGGCGGAGGCCGCGGTGGCCCTCGCGATGATTATCTCAATTTATCGCAAGCGCAACACAGTGGACGTTGGCGAAATTAATATGATGAAGTGGTGATTTCTATGGCTTCTTTATATGACTATTCGTGGACGATCCTGCTCGCTCCACTGCTTTCGTTTGTCGTGATTGTCTTCGGCACACGTGCCTGGGACCTGCGTAGCCGCCCACACGCTGCTGTGGCGACGGCCCACGATGCCATGCAAACCGTTGAGGCGCATGGTGCTCCTGGCACGGAGCATGGCGAGCATGCTGCCCCGAGCGAAGAGCACGACGAGCATGGCGCAGACGACGATGAGGACCCAAAAGTACCCCATCTGACAACCGGGGCGAGGGTCAGTGGTTACCTGGGTATCGCCATTATGCTGGT
>JBDTHH010000052.1:0-9461 GCA_039937055.1 Ktedonobacteraceae bacterium
GCGTGATGCATGCTGGCGGCGAGCATATACATGGAGGTGCGCTGGTCGTATGGTTTGTCGGTGACCGGCAGGTACGGCGAGATCGCCAGCTTGCGCGTTGTGCGGTGCCTGTGGTGCGCGTTGGGTACATCTGTCAGCGGAGGCGGGGTCACCTGGAAGCCGGTGAGCATGGCGCGCCCGCGTGTCTTTTCGATGATGATGTTTGCCGGGGAGATATCGTAGTGGCGCACGCTGGACTGCTGCTCCAAAGCCATCAGGATGTTGAGCAGCGTATTCATATAGCCAATAACCTCGCGCTCCGGCAGGGGGCGCAGCAGCTTCTGCATGCGGTCGGCCAGGTTTTCGCCGTCGATGTAGCTCATCACCATATAGTAGTGCCGGCCCTCGGCGAAGCGATCAAGTACCTGCGGAACCAGGGGATGATGCAGGCGCGCGAAGGGGTCGGTCGCGCTATCGTAGTAGCTCAGTTCTTTGGCGCGCCGGGCCAGGGGAAAGTCTGTGCATTCCCAGCGTTTCAGCACCACGCGCTGCTCGTTGGCCTGCGTATCGCTGGCAACCGCCGTCATCACCCGCGTCTCTTCGCTGTTCTTCAGCACATGCTTGATGACGTAGCGGCCCTGGCGGATGCCTACTCCTTCTAGCGGGCTATGTGGCACCAGGGTCGGGGGGATGGTGAGTCGCCCACACGCGGAGCAGCAGCGCTGTCCGAAGCGCACGGAGGCGTCGCAATAGGGACAGGTGCGATCATCGTACTCGGTGCCGCAATTGCTGCAACGCTGCGCGCCGGTGCGGTTCTGGTAGCCGCAGACCTGGCAGACGTAGCGCTGGCGCGCGGCGTCAACGGCGTCGGCATAGGCCTCGGAGAACTTTAAAATAGTGTGGTAGCGCTGGCGATAATCTTTGGCCATGGCGCGCAGGAGCACCGCCGCCACCTCGGCGGGAATGCGCGTGTTCCATTTCTGCGGCGAGGGCGGCTGCTCGCGCGTGTGGGCGGTCCACATCTCCTCGATGCGTGTGGAGACGAAGGGTGGCCGGCCGGCAAGCAATTCGTAGCAGCAGATAGCCAGCGCGTACTGGTCGGTGTCGCGTCGTGGGGTGCCCTGCCACTGTTCAGGCGGCATATAGGCGGCGGTACCTGTGACCTCGCCCAGAGAGGCGTGCGTCTGCATGCCCAGATAGAAGGTCGTGCCGAAGTCCGAGAGCAGCAGTTGCCCGTTGCGACCGATCAGCAGATTACCCGGCTTGACATCCTGGTGGATCAGCCCGTTCTGATGGACATAGTGTAGGGCGTCGGCCGCCTGTTGCACGTAGGGGACCAGCTCTTCGGCGAATGCCAGTCGCCTGCTGCCATCAGCTTTGCGGAAGAGATCATTGATAGTTTTGGGGGCATACTCCATGACGAGGTAGGGCCGGTCATCCTCCAACTGGCCGAAGTTGTAGACGGGCAGAATGTGCGCGTGTTGCAGGTTGGCGATGCGCCGCGCCTCGTCAAAAAAGCTGCTCAGGGCCTTTTCGTTGAACTGGTCCAGGCGTAGTACTTTGAGCGCCAGGATGCGGCTGAGCGGCTCCGGCTCGCGCACCTGGTAGACATAGCCATAGCTTCCGGCACCGATGTATGAGACAACCTCGTAGTTGCCAATATGCGCCCCCTGCACGAGAAACTCGCACCGCTGACAGGTGACGGCATTATCAGGGTTCTCGTGCCTGGAACGGGTATTCAGACAGCGCGCCAATGGTCTTTCCTCTGCAACTTTCCAGCGAAATGGGGCGGCCTGGGGCAAGCTCTTCCTGCCCCTATGATTATATCTTCTTTCGTACTATATATGTACGTTCGTGCGCTCTGCAAGTTGCGCACGCACGAGGGGTAGCCTGATTTTACCTTGTGGGGGATGGGAGGGATGTTTTAAGAAGATGTGGTTACACTTGCTATAGGGTCCTGGCTAACAGATACATGCATCGGAAACAGAGCTTTCTTCGGCCTGCTCCGGGTCTTGTGGAGGAGGGTACTGATATTCTGTATCCTCTTTGTTGCTGATATAAATATACACATCTATATCAAGCTGGCTGAGGTATCTTGCCATGAGCGGGCCTACATCATCCCATGACAATTGGCCATTTTGTGTGCCCAGCTTGGGAAAGGCTATGCTTTGTATGCCAGCCTCCTTGTAGTGGGCAACGACATATGTAAGCCCTTCTTCAAGATATGCGAGTTGTGAGGGGTGCCTCCAATCGTCTTTCGTAGGGAAGTTAAGTATCCAGGGTGAACTGTCGTGATATAAGGTGGGCTGGCCTATACGTAAAGTGCCTGTTTTGCATTCTTCTTGATAGACCTTAAACATAGCAGGATATTTTTGCTTAAACGCCAATGCCAGGCCTTTGCCCATGACGCCTTTACAATTGACAGGGTTAACGATGACGTGAGCATTTGACTCGAAGATGTCACCTGTTTTGTATTGGATGCGGGCCATCGGTTACTTCCTCCTCACATGAAATAAGCGAACAACCCTATGAGTTAGTAACTATGCCTTTTTGTGCTCATAGATCTCCTATTTATCCATATATCAATTTCTTTCTGTCTTCCTGGCAGGCCTTCATCGCCACCTCATGGCGTGGGCGTAGGCGTGGGGTGCGGCCCCGGCTGGGGGTTCGGTGTTGGGTCAGGCGTAGGCGTGGGGTGTGGCCTCGGCTGCGGACCTGGCACCGGCACCGGCACCGGCATTGGCTGCGGCGTCGGCGTCGGCGTTGGATGTGGCTTAGGCGTTGGCGCATGAAACGAGCTGGTGTTCGAGTTCCAATACTTTGTGATATCCCAGCCTGGCAGGGTTGAGTTGTTTTGAAGCAGCGAGGAGCTCAACCCCATCGGGTTGCCTGCAAAATTCGCATTCTGGCTATTCCCGAGGGACCACCACCAACTGGACACATGCTCTCCAAAACCTCCCGCTGGATCGCCATTCTCATGAAAGTCATGCACATACGTATAACCAGAATCTGAACCGTCAGGAGGATTCTGAGGA
Organism: Ktedonobacteraceae bacterium; assembly: GCA_039937055.1. GTDB lineage: Bacteria > Chloroflexota > Ktedonobacteria > Ktedonobacterales > Ktedonobacteraceae > JALYTT01. The sequence goes on from JBDTHH010000052.1 coordinate 3,015, forward strand.
TCATTCACCCAGGTCTGATAGCTGGGAAAATAGCCAATGGGGTTACCAAGCATCTGGTTGGTGACGATCTGATGTACATAGTCAGCCAGGTAATCCATCGGCAGAGTGTTGGCCGGAATACCATGGGCCCGCGAGTAATAGGTTTCGATGGCCTCGTGGGCTACATACCCTGCCAGGGTAGCCAGCGAGCTTAGATCATTTGGGTTATATTCCTGATTAAAATCCTGGGTATTCAGCGTCGTCACGGTGCCATCGTTAAACGCCCCAGTATTGGCAGGCATGCCATCTTGCCAGACGATAAGAGCATCCCCGCACGGAGACATCTTGCTGCAATCTGCCGCATTCAGCAGGTACTGTACCACCTTCGCGCCATACGGAGAAGTGCTCATGGCATATAGGAGGGCCTGCGTTCTAGGATCGTGAAACTTGACATCAATGGTAGTATACAGTTGGAGTTGGGCAAGCTTTCCAGTATCAATGTCGCGTACTTTGGCGAGAAAGTTGTTGGCCGCTGCGACAAGTTCCTCGTCCCAGGAGTCATACCCAGTCTTCATGTTTTTCGCAATGGCATTGACAGCGCCCATAGCCACCTCGTATATGGAGTCCACGAGTGGACTATAGTAAGAGTGCTGCTCCTTCGTGATCTCTTTGCTCCGCAAGGCCCCATCCAGGAACGCATGACGTTTTGACTGATAGCTTTGGAAATCACCCTGAATGCAGGAAACTGCATAATCAATATTGCTCTCTAGCAGGGCCTGTCCATTGCTGGTGTTGAGCAGTCTGTCGAGTTGAAAACAGAGGCCCGGCAGTGTATCTTCACGAATGCGTCGGACGACGGTCGTTCTGGGATCGCCGGTATCAGATGTGGTATATCCTTGCGCATCAAGGAAGTACTGAAACTCGTAGGTATTGTATGGGTCGGCATTACTAAACTCACTCACCTGATAGACGTTACTCAGATAGCGACTCTCATTATCATAGGGGACCGACATATCTTCCATGGTCTTCCTGGCATCGTCACAGGCTGCCTGGAAGTCGCTGAGTCTGGTGATAGCCTGGGTGGAGAGATCGGCATTGTGATTGACGGTGGTAATGAAGGCATCGGCACCTTTGCCCAGGAATATGATGGGGCTTGACAGGCTCCCCACATCGTTAATATGATTGCGAAACCTGGTCGTCCCCCCGGTGTAGGTCTGGCTCGCCAGGTTAGCCCCGTCGCTCATAGATTTGAGCTGATCGGTGAGCGGTCTGATGACATCTAAGAATGAGGTCATAGCTTCTCCATCCTTTTCTTCGTGAGATAACGGTGCTCGCCTTCCTCTGCTCTGCCTTGATTATTGAAACGAGTCCTGGATTTGCAAATCCAGCTTTTCGGTGGCAGGTGCCACCTGCCCCTTCAAGATCTGCCCAATGACGATGCGTTGATTGAGCAGCGACGCGTAGTTTGACTCAAAATGGCTCACGAACTGCTGCACGGTAGCGCTGAGGGTCGTGGGAAGTTGTTGGACAGCGCTCCCCAGGCCAGTTGTGAGGGCATCGAGATTGTGGGGATCAAAGTGCCATTGGTCCTGCGCTTCTCCGACAATGGCGTCCCCCAGGGCTGAAACTGAGGTCGGGCCTACGAGAAATAGAGAGGTGTCACTCATAAATCTACTTTCTCCTTTTCATCAAAAGCACCCATTAGTGCCGTGGGAGCTGTCGTCGTAAACATTGATATCTATAGTATACATTGCTCAACCTGTGAAGCAGACGACCTTCTCCCCATTTTTCGCGTATGGATCAGGGGAAGCGTCCAGCGGCGAGAACCTGCTCAGGGATATGCCAGACATGGACGGTGCCATCATCGCTGGCCGAGGCCACAAACGACACGGGCGTATGCACATGAGATGCGTTCGCCAGCGGTGCTACTACCGAGAGTGAGCGAATGGGTCCCTGATGACCGGTATATGTATAGAGCAGTTTGCCAGTGTCATAGCGCCAGATCTGTGCTCCATGGTCCTGCCCTCCTGAGATAAGCAGTCCTTTGTAGGCTGCTACTGCATAGACGCTACCTTTGTGACCGCGATAGGTAAGGGTGGGCGAGGCAGAGGGTCGGATGCTCGTGGCAGACCAAACACTGACGGTGCCATCATCGCTAGCCGAAGCAAAGATGTTGTTCTCATCTATCCAGGTGAGGGCATTGATCGCGCCAGTATGGCCCTCATAGGTCACGGGGGTCGGGGAGGTATTACCGCCCGCGAAGATCTCCCAATGATGAATGATGTGATCAGCCCCAGCCAACAACGCACGATCTGGGGAGGAGGAGAGAAGCGCTCTGACGCCCCCCTTGCCAGCATAGGTAGCTGTAGTCTTCCCGCTCCCGGCATCCCAGACCTGCACAGTGCCATCCTCTGCGCCAGAAAGGATCATATTCACGGGGGGCGTCCTGGTGGTAGCATATGGGTCTGGCCAGGCCAGGGAGAGCACCCTGCCGCGTTGGCCCCTATGGCCCGCATCTTGCTCGTTCCGCAACGCGTTCCAGACCCAGACCTTGCCATCCTCATCGCCAGCCGAGGTAATATAGGTGCTCTGCACGTTCCAGGCGAGCGCAGTCACTGGAGAGGTATGCCCCACAAAGGTATAGCGCAGTGCCCCGTTGACCGCCTGCCAGACCTGTACTGTCTTATCTACGCTGCCTGAGGCAAGATAGCGGCCATCAGGTGACCAGGCCACCCTCGTCACGGCGGCGCTATGTCCCCGATAGATGTAATCTGCACCTGGCGTGGCAATGGGTGTGATACCTACTGGCACCACCCCGTGTACTTGAGGAGTAGATCCGGCGCAGCCTCCAACCATGGCAACGCCCGCCAGCACGAGAGCGCCAACTCCCAGGCTTTGCAACACGCGGCGGCGCGTGACCTGAGATCCAGGTGATACTTGAGAGGCTGGAGATGGTATCCAGGAGGCAGATGCATTCACAGCGCTCAGCGACGCGTGACAGCCGTGGCAGATCTCGTCTACTGAGGCGTTCGCTGCCCCACAGTGGAGGCAATAGTGTACACATTGATCCATGCTCCACCTTCCTCACTGTGATGGGTTACAGATTACAGTGACAGCGATTTGGCTTGCAACAAGATGCAAAAGCTATACCAATTTTTTAACTACTCGACGCTTTTCGCGTGGTATCTCCCCTCTCCACGAGCAAAGTATAGCACATCTATGGAGACTGTCAAGATTCTTGGATGAGGCTTTTCCGGGTGTCAGTTCCATTTCTTTGTGCCTTCCGGGCAGGCGAACGATCACTCGTCCGCCTGCCCACCTGTCGGAAATCTCTCAGCGTTCGTGTGACGGAACGTTAGTGAGACTCAGTTCTTCTCATCGTGGAAGTTGACATACCAGTGCATCCCGCTGCAGAACGGTTTGTTCTTGGATTGACCGCAGCGACAGAGGCTATAGTGTTCGCGCGAGGAACCTTGAGCGCGTTGCTCATCGTTGGCCTGCTCATCTGCGAGCGGAATGCCCCCGGTGATGCGGTAGGGCCCGTCCTTGGAGACCGTGATCGTTGGCTCGCGCACCTGGTCAACGTCGTCGCGGCGCTCTTCACCGCTGATGCCATAGCTCAGGGCGCCGGAGGGACAGTTGCGTACGGCGGCGATGATGGCCTCCATCCTGGCGCCATTGGGTGTGACAAATGGCTCCTGGCCTACATGGAAGACCGCCGCCAGGTTATCGGTGCAAAAGCCGGAGTGCGCGCAGATCCCGCGATTGTCGAAGATTGTTACCTGCTCGCCGAGATACGTGTCGCGCCGGTCCGGCACCTGGTCTGGCTCTTTCTTGCTGGTGAAGCCGAGACGCGTATGGGTGCCATCGCAGAAGGGCTTGTTCGCCGAGCCACCGCAGCGGCAGAGAGCCATCTGTGGGCGCGCCGGGATGCGCTCCCCTCGCGAATTTTGCAGGTGCTCGGCGTTGGTTACCAGGTAGGGACCATTGAGCGATGCCTGGATGCTGCATCCCAGGCCAGCCTCCATGGCTTTCAGCTCGGCGACTTTGGCGGCCACCCCATGTGGACCATCCGCTGGCGCGAACTGGCAGGCCAGGTCCTGCAGCGCGGCAGTAGCTTCCTGAAGCTCGGTTGGAATGCTTGCATACAAGCGCAGCTTCGTCGCGACCGTCGCCAGGTGCCAGAGCCGCTCACCGAAGAAGGTCCAGGCCGATTGCTTGTGCGGCAGGAGATGCACGTCGCGGTTGTAGCCAAAGCCCGGACCGGCGGTCTTGCCAGGGAGCGCGCTTTGATCGATAGGCATCTTCGTGAGCACCTCGCCCAGCGGGCGAATGACGGTCGTCATGAGCCGCAGAGTGCTGCGCGAGAGGTGCTCAAGTTCGGCCTCCGTCTCGTCGGTGTGCGCGAAGAAGCGCAAGAGCATCAGCAGCATGGTATCATAGGCCACATTGAAGAGGTCGGCGACCTCGTGCGAGAGGGGCTCGCGGATGACTGTGCCGCCAGAGGTATCGTCGTAGAAGTGCGTCATGGGATTGGAGATCACCGGTCGCACTGGCTCAAAGGCGACGCCGCTCTGCTGGGCCTGTACCACGGCCTCGGCATACTGGGTGCGCACCCTGTCGAAGACCCAGAAATGCGCGTCGGGATGATCAGAGGTTGGCGCCTCGCCTTGCTCGACGACCCGCTCGATGGCGGCGCAGGCCGAGGCCCGGTCCACGATAGAGATCAGGTCGCCCTTCAGATCGACGAAGCGCGCGTTAGCCTGGACCTCAGGTGGTCCGATGAAGAGGTCCTCTTCGGGAATATGCGTAAAGCCCGTCTCGATCTTGTGATAAAATTCGCCGACGGTCTTGAAATCGACCTCGAATGGCTCGAAGCTTTCTTCGTCGCCAATCTCTTCGTCCAGACTTGCCTGGATAGCGCCCTGGGAGGCGAGAACGCGAGCGCGAATGGGATCGAAAAGCGCCTGCTGCTCGGCCGAAAGAATACCCAGTTCTGGCATTTCGTAGCACACGAAGCGTTCGATCGTCTCCTGCGAAAATGGCTCCAGGCTCAGGAGGATGCCAAACGGGTACGCTGATGCCGGCAGAGGCAGGTTGGTCCGCTTGAAGTGTGGTGCGCCACCAATAGCGGTCAACAGGTTCGATACCTGTGCGAGGTGCCCCATTTCCTCGACAGCCGTTGAGTTCAAGTGGTGCCGCCAGTCGCGCACCATCTCGGCCTGTTCGTCGGTCATGCCGCCTTCGCTGATATCGTTCTTCAGCGAGTAGGCGGCAAACAGATAAATGCAGGCCAGGCTGTGTTCGAGTTCGGCGGCACGCGAGAGCAGGTAGATCAGCTCTTCGCGTGTCCTGACAGGCGCGATATGCGAACGATCAAGCCTGGAGCTGGGGACAGACTGTGCCATGTGTAATTTCCTCTTCTCTTTTCTTTTTCCAAGAGCCACCAGTGAGCGATGCCTTTCACCAGGATACCTCCTGAAACAACCGAACAGCGTATGCTGCTCATGAGTGTTTATTTCTGCTCAGCAGATACCCCTCTTGGAGGAGGCGTTTCCTCGTGAGTCAGAGTTGTATCTGCATTGGCGGAAACGTTGGTCTTGTCGTGACTCTGTCTTTGCGTCCAGTAGCGGTCAATACTACCTGGGAAGATGTAGAGTACGGGGACGAGAACTAACAGGGCGAGGCTCCCCTCAATCTTGAGAAATGAGATCCCAATCGCCAGCAGGTAAATGAGCGGGGCCAGCAAGTTTCTGCGTGTGGCTTTCTTCACAAGCTGCGGATCGATCTCCCTGTCCACCAGGCGGTAGTTGCTTGTGACATACCACCACAGCGATTGGAGCACCAGTCCCGTGATCACCAGGGTGCCAGCATAGATGATGACGGGGGTTTGTTGGTGTGAATATTGTCCAAGAAGCGCTGTGGGGAAAGGAATAAACACAATGCACATCAAGAACAGGATGTTGAGCCACAGCAAGTTGCGATCAGAGTGTGTGATGTAGTGAAAGGTGTTGTGATGAGCGACCCAGTAGATGCCAACAACCACGAAACTCAACATATAAATCAACACTTTTGACCATAAATGGGGTAACTCGTTATTGAACCACTCCTCTGAAGCCAGTTGTGGTATCTGAAGGTTGAGCACCAGCAGGGTAATGGCGACGGCGAAGACCCCATCGCTGAACGCCTCCGTGCGCGCTGTGCTCAGGGGAGCACCTGGTCCCCGCTGGTTCTGTGTACGCATGTAAAATTCCTTTTCGACACTGAATTAGTTTTAAGCTCACCTTCTCCGCCTGTTGCTCTGAAGAAGTGAAGCGTGCTCCTTACGTTTACTATAAACTACAGGGCAGCAATCATAGATCAGTTATTTTGCCAGTTTGCGACCTGTAGAAATGTTCAGGTAGAAATAGCTCCAGGGAGGGTGGTGCCGTAGCGCGTGGCTTGCCTCGCCGTCCTGCAACGACCAGG
>JBDTHH010000053.1:0-4915 GCA_039937055.1 Ktedonobacteraceae bacterium
TACGATCCCGCCGTCGCCTCCTGGGGGCCGGGACGCTTTGATGTCTTTGTGCGCGGCGCCGACAACACGCTCCTGCACAAATGGTACAATGGCGGGACCTGGAGCGACTGGGAGGTCCTGGGGAGCCTGCTGTCATCTGATCCCAGCGTGACCTCCTGGGGCGCCAGGCGGCTCGATATCTTTGTATGCGGCTTAGGCAACAGCTTATGGCACAGGTGGTTCGATGGCACCTGGCACGATTGGGAGCCGCTGGGCGGCATCCTCACCTCCGCGCCCACAGCGACTTCCTGGACCGCCGGCCAGCTCGATGTCTTCGCACGCGGCGCCGACAACGCCCTATGGCATAGACGCAACGATGGCGCCTGGCACGATTGGGAGTCGCTGGGCGGCATCCTCAACCCTGACCCCACAGTGACCTCCTGGGGAGCGGGCCGGCTCGATATCTTCGCGCGCGACATAGGCACCGCATTGCAGCATAAATGGTACGACAACGGGACCTGGCACGACTGGGAGTCGCTGGGCGGCGTCCTTACCTCCAGCCCCACGGCTATATCCCGGGGCGGCACCCACATGGATATCTTCGCGCGCGGCACAGCCAACACGCTACAACACACCTGGTACGACGGCACCTGGCACACGTGGGAGCGGCTGAAGTGATGTCCAGCAGGCTACCACGTAAGAGCGAGCCTACGCCTGCCGGGTCAGCTCCCACCAGAACTCCTGCACTGTTGCGAAGCGCTCGGCAGCGTTAATCGCCATCGCCCGCCTGAGAGTCTCAGAGAGCGCCTCTGGCACCAGCGGGTTAAGCTGATGAGCAAATTTGAGAGGATCACTGCCCTTGTTGTTTTTCATGATGCGCGCGATCACATCGGGCGGCACAACCCCCGTCAGCAGGGTATAGAAGGTGGCTCCCAGGCCATAGATGTCGGTCCGTGGGCTGGTCCCGCCCATATAATGTTCAGGCGCCGCGTAGCCTGGCGTGCCACGCCGGATAAGAGCGGTGGTGGCGTCTGGAATATACTGCTTGGCGATACCAAAATTGACCAGCACCGTTTCTCCGCTAGATGCCGATATAATGATGTTCGCAGGTTTGATATCTCGATGCACAATGGGCGGCTTTTGCGTATGCAGATAGCTCAGCGCATCTACCACAGGAGCGAGCAGCGTGAAGGTTGCCGGCACCGCAAAGCGCTGGGCCGGCTGCTTGAGATACAGATCTTCCAGGTTGTTTCCGGTTACATAATCCATGAGCAGATAGACACGCCTGAGTTTCTCGTGCTCGAATAGGCGGTAAATGCGCGGCAGCGCTCTGTGCTTCAAGCGTTTCAAAACCTCACCTTCAAAGGTGACGCGCTCGCGGTCTTGCGTAGAGGGATCGATCACTTCTTTGAGCACAAACATACGCTGGAGGCGCCGCTCTCGGACCAGGTAGACCGCGTCGGACTCACCTCTGCCAAGCAAGCTCTCAATAGTGTAGCGATTACCAGATGGATCGCGTATGGTGACCCCTGGAGGGAGCGTTACATGTACTTGCGACATACCAATCTCATGCAGGGATCGCATCCGCTGCGCTAGAAACATAGAAGCTGCATAAGGCCGCGATTTAGCACGTCTGCTGCAATGTTTCGTCTGCAACGTGCGCCTCTGCGCCAGGCGAACCATCTGGACTAACGTGATGGGCCGCGTCCTTACGAGCTGCTATCACCTGCTGGTAAACGTGTGTATAGTTCTCGGCCATGACACGCGCCGAGAAATTCTCCTCCACATGCGAACGAGTTGTATCTCGATCAATCTCCTCAAGTCTGGGAATAGACGCTACCATCTCATCAACATCGCGCACAAGGAAGCCTGTTCTATCGTGTACCACAAGCTCAGGGGCCGCGCCACGCGCAAACGAGATCACCGGACAGCCCACCGCCATAGCCTCAAGCATCACCATACCAAAGGGTTCTTCCCACTCTATCGGATTCAGGAAGCCGTGTGCGCGGCCCAACAGACTCAACTTCTGCTTCAAGTTCACCGATCCGATATACTTGACCTGCTTGTTATCAATCTTCGGTTCGATCACATCGTGGAAATAGCGCAGCGACTCCTGGCGGTAGCGGTCAATGGTCCCGGCCAGCACAATAGGCATACCTGCTCGCTCAGCGGCCTCAATAGCCAGGTGCGCCCCCTTCTCAGGGGAGAAGCGTCCCAGCCAGGCCAGGAAATTTCCCTGGCTGCGCGTCTTCTTCTGAGAAGTAAAATCTTTGGCCAGCAAGCCATGATACACCACACCCACAAAATTGAGGGTACCCGGTGCCGCAGCCCTGGCGCTCTGACTGATCGCTACCATAGGCGCCGAGGTAAGCCACTGCATATAGTACTCATCAGCCTTGCCCAGGCGACTTTTGGGCGCGATATCGAAGGGAAAGGGGCTATGCTGCGTGGTAACGGTGGGTACAGCAAGCGCGGCCATGAGCGGGAAAAGATACAGGTCCGAGGCCGAAGACAGATGCAAGTGTACCACGTCGAAATCATACTCCTTGAGCGCTTCTACGGCGCTATGGAAATGATAGTACGCTTTGAGATGGGACTGCCAGGACTCACCGGCTGTGAGAATAGACTGCGGAAAAAATGAGACCAGGTTCGCCGATGTTTTAGCATCGCCAGGCGCAAACAGGGTGACATCGTGCCCTTGCGCGACCTGTTCCTCGACCAGGGTATAGATGACATTTTCGGTGCCCCCGTAATTCTTGGGCGGTATCGCCAGCCACGGAGGCGCGATGTGTGCTATTTTCATAATGCATTTCCACGACAAAGAAACTAACTTCACATATGGCACGTATAGCCTCTTCAAATCGTTTCGTACACTTCCAGGGGAGAAGATGGCATGTCCACACCAGGGAGGGAGCTGCCCACGAAAACAAAGCTGTGCTGTCACTCTTTGAGCGCAAATATCGTGATATAGTTAGGCGTGAAAACATGCTGATGCATTTTTAAGAGTGGTGAAGAATGCCACAAGACGGTTTCTTATTGAAAGGAGAAAAATATTTGTTAACTCAACAAAACGCTGCGGTCAGATGGGCTATGATCGCAATTGTGGCCGTTGCCGGCCTATGGACGCTGGTACATATCATCCTGGGTCTTACAGGTAGTACCATCAATGACGCATGGAACGTAGCCTTGCTCATCCTCTTTGTCCTGGCACTGATTCTGGCTTTCGTTGAGTTTGCACGAGAGCGCCGCTCTTTAGTGTCAGACTCTCCAACAGAACGGTTTCCTGAACCGGCGATATCGAGGTTTTTCCTGGCCTCAGAAGGCTCTTCCGTACTATGGTTTGTCATCCGCATGTACGTTGGTGCCGAGTGGTTCCTTGCTGGTTGGGAAAAGGTGACCTCGCCCGCCTGGGGCACATCAGGCAAAGCCCTTGGAGGCTTTGTCGCCGGCGCGTTGGCCAAATCGGCCGGGCCGAACCCAGCCGTCCAGGGATGGTATTCCTGGTTTTTACAGAATAGTGTCCTCTCCAATGCCGGATTGTTCTCGTTCCTGGTGAGCTGGGGAGAAGTGGCCGTCGGTCTCGGTCTCCTCTTTGGCATTCTGACGGGGATCGCAGCTGGATTTGGCGTGTTGATGAACCTGAATTACCTGCTCGCCGGCACGGTCAGTGTGAATCCGATACTGGGTATGTTAGGATTATTCCTGGTCATCTCGTGGAGAGTCTGCGGGTGGGTCGGCCTTGATCGTTGGTTGCTACCTGCATTAGGCCTGCCCTGGAAACCGGGAGCCTTGTTCCGTGCGACAACTCCGCCAACTCCGACAATGCCTACAGCACCAGCAGGCAATCCATGAATCGGCTGATCTCCCTTCCAGACCTTCTTTCTATGCTGGAGAAGGAGAGAATGAAAGGGGGAACGCTCGTAGAGAACTGAGCTATTGCCTGCTTATTCAGGCGCCCAGGGAGCTACTGACCCAGGAGGGCCAGCGGCTCCCTTTCTTATGTGTCTATGCTATGTTACCCTCCTGTTTTCATTCCGCGGAGGACCAGGCATGGAATCTCCTGTTTTCTCACCGGTTCTCCTATCCCGCATCAACGCATGAGAGGCCGGCGCGCCTACCTGGTGCGCGCCAGTATCGAGAACAGTCCACCGATCACTGGACGCGCCTGGAAGCCAACCTGCACATCCGAGATGGTCTCATACCAGTCAGTGAAGGGGATGCGAGAGCTTGAGGTGTTGGCGAACTGGTAGAGCGCATTGATGAAGTACTGGCGCAGAGCCAGGTCACTGGTCGAAGCCGCTGTCCACATCTCCCAGTCGGCCTTGGTATAGGTATGGCGGTTATCGAGCGGGATACCATACGGATTTTCCTTACTCTTGTACCAGTTAGCCTCCTCTTGCAACACAGATGTGGGTACCAGGTTGAGACCCAGCAATTTGTCGAAGAAGGCATTGTACTTCAGGCTCCAGGTGCTGTCCTGGTCGTATGCCAGTTTGAGATGCTGCCCCGACGAGTCCTGCGACTTCGTGACCCATTGTCCAATCAGACTGCTGGCCTGATTCGCGTAGTACTGGGCATCCGCGCTATTGCCGGCGAAACCGCCTATCTGGCCCATCGCTCCAACGGCCAGGATGCCCTTGAGCGCCAGGTTGGAACTGTGCGCGATAAAGCCAGTGAAGTCGTCGGTCTGGTTCTGGAAGGCGGGATCAAGCGTATTGGGCACCAGGTAGTCGGCCCATTGTTTGAGGATAGGGTAGTGCGCCGTTGCATAGGTGTGTGCATCGCCAGCACTCAATGTATGCAGGTAGGCAGATACCATCAACAGCATATTGGCCGATTCCTCGATGGGCATATCCTCTTCGTTCCCATCGTTGTGGCCGCTGGCGTTGGGATACGATGCACCAAGGTCATGCACGGCAAACACCTTGGGCCAGTG
>JBDTHH010000054.1:0-10084 GCA_039937055.1 Ktedonobacteraceae bacterium
AAGCCCGTATGGCAAACAGATATCATGTGTTGCCATACGGGCTTGTCAACCGCGCCCCTACCCTCTGGCGCCCCTCCATCTCTGGCGTTCGTATGCCTCTTGCTTGCAATAGAGGGTCATTTATGCATCTTCGCCTTCGAAGAAATCGCGCAAGCCGGGGTAGTCCTGCATAATCGCATCCACTGTGTCTGGTGTAAGGGCCATGAATGTACCCTGTGCCTCCGCCAGCACCGCATGCTCATCGTCCGCCAGGCTTATCACACCGGATGCCTGGAACATGCTGCGGCGCTCCTTGCCGAGCGAAGCGCGTATGCGCAAGAGCGATCCATACGGCACAGAACGGCGATAACGCACCTCCAGGCGACCCGTCATCGTCCACTGCGGGTGCTCGCTGAGCAGGGAGGTGCGCCCCAAAGCCTCATCCAGCACAGCGGCCACAATGCCTCCATGAATAACGCCCGGAAACCCCTGGTGCTCCTCGTGCGGTTGAAAATCGGCCACAATGGTGCTCCCCTCGCGCCGGAAAACCAGGTGCAGGCCATACGGATTGCGCTGCCCACAGACAAAACAGCGCTGGTAATCGGTTGTATCGTTGAGTCGCATGCTTCCTCTCCCCTTCTCTTTATTAGAGAGGCACTGTAACACAAACAGAGAACGATCTCAAGCGTAGGGGCTATGGCTTGCCTCGCCCGCGTAGGGTTACGCGGGCGAGGCAATGTCGGCGGGCAAGAGGAGCCGAAGCCATAGCCCCTACGCGGATGGTGGTTACACAGGCGGTCAGCTACAAAGCCTTTGACATATCCTCCAGGATAGCGGATAATCCATGTATTACTCAGCACCGGTGAGGCAAAAATCGCCGCTCGCCCGTGTTCAGATCAGGCACATATCTTCGTCGTCCGCGGCGCACTGCTGCAATTAATTATGTACAACACGAGGTAAAGAGTATGACAACAGTTGACAACGGGGTATTCACCCCCACTCCCGTAAAGACGAAAAAGCAGCGTAAGAAGCAGGCCAGGCGTGAGGCTAAAGCGATGCTCAGAGTAGCACGCGCCAGGAAAGTCGTTCAGAAAACCGAGAAGCGGCTTAGCAAGACCCAGAACAGGCTCGAAACCCGTAAATCGCGCCTGAGCACTCTGGAGGAGAGGCTGGCTGGGATTCAGCGCCAGCATACGGTTGGTGATGAGAACCAGGGGTCAGATAGTGGCTCCGATCAGCAGCAAGGGGAGACAGCAACGCAGGGGAGCTGGGCTACCGATCAGGGCAACCAGCAAGAGGCTTCCACGGGCAACGGCAACGGCGCCATGTCTATGCCCATTCCCACAAACCAGGCGGAGTCCGAGCCGCCGGCCGAGGGCCGCGTCGATGTCTCCAATTCGGAGCAGGCAACGGAAGCGGCACAGAGCGGCGAGGGACTTGCTTCATCGGACACAGAGGCATCATCTGAAACGCAGGGTTCAAGCGAGGAAGATGAGACCAGCACAGATACACCCAGGCGCGGGAGAGGCTCACGCCGCTCGCACGCAAAACAGAGCGATTCCGATAAAGAGTCATCCTCCACTAGCGAAAACTAAGACAACTATCCAGGAGTATGGGGGCGCCGCTTCGGTGCCCCCACATATTCAGGATGGAGACTGCATAGCATCGGTCCGGTGATGGTGGATAAACGGCAATCCTGGCTTCTGTGTCGCTAGCACGCCCTTTTCCTTTAACTTGAGGTAGAGCCAGAGCCACAGGCCAAGCACAAGGCCGCCAAACATATAGGCGCCAAAGACATCGCTGGCCCAATGGTCGCCCAGGTAAATGCGGGAAGGGCCAACCAGGACCACAAACAGCGCGGGTATAATGAGCAACGCAATCCTCCACCAGCGGTTGCCTTTAAAAAGGATGATGCCAAACGAGAACAAGAGGCCCCAGAAAGCCACGTACGACATCACATGCCCGCTGGGGAAACTCTTGCCAGCAGCGATCTGGATCACCTCCACCAGGCCCGCCGTCGGACGTGGGCGCGATATTAAAAGCTTCGTCGCTCCATTGAGAATCGCGCTGCTCGCGCAAGACCCGATCACTATGAGGGCCTCCAGGCGGAGACGCGCTATCCAGAAGAGCAGGGCCGCCACAAGGATCAGCCCGACCGAGAGCCACAGGGTATTGCCGATGTAGCTGACCGCAATCATGAAGTCTTCCAGCCAGGGCGCGTGGTTCTCCTGAAACTCGCGCGTAATGGCCACATCTATACTTAAGACGGGGTGAAAATGCACCCACCAGGCCAGCAGACCGAACAGCACAAATGTCACCAGGTACATCACCGCGAGTACGCGACCGATGCGCAGCATACTGTACCACGGCCTCCGGGCATCAGCCGCCTCTTGCTGTACTCCCTGGACGACGGACTGAGTACCTTCCTGTATCTTCTGGCTGCCCTCCTCTATCTTCTGGGCAACAGGGGTATCCTGAGGATTTGTTGGCGCCTCTGGTTTCTCCTGACCGGGCTTTTCTGACTGGGGTTTTTCTAGCATTATAGACTCCTGGTTACTAAGACACATCCTAAGGGATAGTAATATCACGTTTCAGAATGCCAGAAAGGTGACGGTGCCTTCGCTCTGAACAGCGTAGGCCTACGCGGGCGAGGCCTTGCCGGCAGGCATTGTTGGCGGGCAAGGGGAGCCGAAGCCTTAGCCCCTACGCGGTTCAGATCTGCTCGCTGCGAAGGTAGCTATCTACAACATTCGATAGTAATATATAAGAGAGTACTAGAGAGAGAGAGAAAGGGTAACACAAACATGCCACATATTGCCATCCGCCAGGCGCGGGAAGAGGACCGTGACACGGTTCTCGCGTTCTGCCAGCACACCTGGGACTGGGGCGACTATATCGAGCGCGTCTGGGATGATTGGCTGCGCGATCCGCAAGGCCGCCTGTTCGTAGCCACCGCCGATGATGTACCGGTGGGGGTCACCCACGTCCGTATGCTCAACAACACCGATGCCTGGCTCGAAGGCATTCGCGTGCATCCGGCGTATCGCCAGCAAGGGATCGCCAGGGCGCTCAACGAGGCCATGCTGCTAGAGGCCATGCAGCGCGGAGCCACCAATGCGCGGCTCATCACCGAGTCCAGCAACACGGCGGCGATTCAACTGGTCCAGGGGAAGCATATGCGCCAGGTGGGTGGCTTCCTCCCGCTCACCGCGCAACCGATGACGCAACCGCCTGAAGAGCGTTATCCATTGGATGAGCCGGTGCTGGCGAGCCAGGAAGATCTGGAAGAGATCATCAGCTACCTCGATGTCTCCAGTATCTTCCCCAGCACAGGCGGCCTCTATTATCATGGTTTTACGGCCTACAGCATCACCGATACCCTGCTGAAAGAGAAGATAGCCGCCCGCCAGGTCTATCTACTGCGCCGCTGGGAGCGCCTGGACGGCCTGGCCATCGTCGAGACGCGCGAGAGTTCGCTGGGCAAGCAGCTCCTTATCGGTTATATCGATGGCACCACCGAGGCCATCAGCCTGCTGGCTTATGCACTGCGACGCCTGGCGGCCAACACGCATCTGAATACAGTGCGCGCGCATGTTCCCGACCTGATTATGGTGCGCGATGCCTTCACCGGGGCCAGTTATGAGTGGGAGGGACAGACCTTTCTCACATTTGAACGCAGTCTGGAGGCCTGAGGGACATGCAAGAAAGGTCTGGAGCGCGTGCGCCACGCGGCGCACCAGGACTAGATTATTCAAAAGTCGCTCGATGGTACTGAGGTCATGCACACTTTCGGTCGAATCGCATCAGCAAGGCTTGAGCTCCGGTCGCGCGTGACGATCTGCACGCTCGGATGTTGGCGAAACCAAGCCGCCACCGTTTCCACCTCACAGTCGGCTAAGAGGGCCAACAACTGATGCTTTTCCAGATCCACCAGAATCGTGCCATATCGGCGTCTTTTTGTCCAGGCAAAATCGTCAACGCCGACCACCCGTGGAGCGCTCTTAGGGGACATCCCTTGGCGAATGAGGCTACGAAGCAGAGTGGAGCGGCTGACGGGAAGCTGCATCTGCGCGGCAAGACGGGCGCCCGCTTGGCCGCCAGCGATTGCTGCCACGCTGCACAGAAGGTGTGACACTGCTTGAGTACGACGCTGATATCGATCAGCAAGCGCGGAGAGGTCTTCTCGAAACGTCTTGCGGGGACAAGCCGCATTGGGGCAGCGAAAGCGCCGCGCCTGGATCAGAAACGTACGTACGTCAGTGCGAGGTCCTTCTCCCAGGCTGCTCCCTCTCGTGACATTTCACCCGTACTGACCATCTTGTCGCTGTTGTCTTCTATGGTCATGGTGAAGCGCTGAGAAAAACTGGGCTCGTCGCGCCACCACTTGAGCTGATTTCCTGTCATGGTCACGTCGTATTTTCTTGAGACGCCACGTTCATCAAAGGAAAGCATAAAATATTTTTTCGCCACATCATCGCTGCCAAAAATAGCGACCCCGCTAGGAAAGTTGGGGTTGTCAATCTCTGAGTGCATGATCAAGAAAGCGCCGCCCTCAAGCCAATCAAAAGTTGTACAACCATGCAAGGTAATACCGGGAAGGTAGGGATGAGACCCGATGGTTTGCCATTGGCCCACTAAAACCTTAAAGGGTTCAAGTGTTGGGTTTGGTCGTAATGCTTCGCTTCCGATTTTTTCTTCCATATTCCTAATTGTAGCTATGATGGCCCAAAAAATCAAGACAGTTTTTGGGCTCAAACCAGTTATTTACCGCTTTCAATGGCAGTCACACCAGATATGAAGCGGTTTTCCCAGGCATCCTTGCGTCAAGTTCCATCCTTCAATGCAAAATCGGCTCTTGTTCACTTGCGGTGGAAAATCGGCGCGAAACATTGGAATCGACCTCGCAGACCTCCATAAAATCTCGCCTTTCCACCACCCGCACCGGTCGGGAGTGCTCCCGCAGTGTCGACTCCCAACACGACACCGACACCAGGCATGGCCACTGTGAGTTGGACGCCGCACTGCGTGTCAGCACCACATCGGTGTTACCCAAAAGGCTCATGGCTGGTTTGGGCTGCCGTGTGGGGCAGCGGTTTTGGTGCCGAGGTCGTCGGAGCGTCCGGCCTCCAGCCGGGACCATTGGGCGGTGGGACGTCCGTCCGTGCGGAACTGTTCGCCGCCAGCGCTTCCCCACCGGTGCGGCCAGCCAGCGGGCGAGTCTTCCCAGGTCTCCTGCCGACCATACACAGTCATGTCTAACAGTCCGTACGACGGTGCCATCACTTCATTGCCGCGGCCGGTGGTCCAGTAGGTCTCGAACACACGGTTCCCGTGCCGCAGGTAGCATACCAACAAGCCAAACCCGCGCCCGGCGAGCAGGGCGGAGGCTGCGTCTTGCGCCGAGTACCACGGAACGTCCCACCCCATGAAGTCACGGTAACGGATGCTCTCCTCGTACGGACCTTCGCAGAACGTGGCGTAGGTAACGTCGCGGGAATGCAGGTAGGACAGCTCGCGAACCTGGCCGTTGGAGAAGGTGCAGCCCTCGCACTGAGTGCTGGCGGGTTGACCAGTATGCCACATGTGAAAATAGACGATCAGAAGCCTTCGGCCCTCGAAGACCTCCAGCAACGTGACCGGTCCATGCGGGCCAAGAAGCTGGATAGTGGGGTCCACCTCCACCATCGGCAGACGCCTTCGAGCCGCCGCGATCGCATCCCCTTGGCGGGTGTGCGCCTTTTCCCGAACTCGCAGTTTGTCCAGTTCCGTCTGCCAGGTGGCCCGGTCGACCACCGCAGGCAGTGCAGGGGTGTCGCTGTTGCTGGGGAAATGGTGCTGATCATGTGTGTTCATAGATGTTTCCTTCCTTCCTCCCCCTCTGGCATTGGGGCTAGCTCATAGGGAGAGTGGATCTTCTTGTAATGTGTAAGTACCTCTATTCTACTGGCAGAGAAAGAAAAAAACCTCTCGTATCTTGCTCAAATCCTCGGCCCGACTCTTGCCTGGGAAAGATCAGCCGACGCGCCTGACCTGGCTTGACGAAAGCAGAGCATGGGTACTCACGGAAGTCGCTCTCCTACGAATGTACAACACGTGCGTGCAACAGCCTGCTTCTCGCGCGGATTCTGCTTGAGAGCGGCCACCCATTCCAAACATTCGCGCCGATTTCCTCCCTTTCCTCTCAAAAATCGTCGAACATTCACGCAATTTACTAGTAGGCTCTATGTGTAGTGGCGCCCCTCGCGGGCGCCATGTTCCAGACTGGCAGATAACATTTGTCAGGCCAGAAGGACGAAGAATTTTTTAAATAACCCTGCTATCAGACCCTTGCTTGTTGACAGCTTAGACAGGATTGAGCACAGCTTCCGGGTAGCGTATATCGTGGTAGCGCAGCAGCCAGCAACCATAGTTCATGCCGCCGCCCACAGCAGGCAGCGCCATCCACTGACCGTCTTGCACCCGGCCCTGACGCATGAGCTCCATCAGGGCGGTCGCGATACTGGCATTGGAGAGATTCCCGTAGTAGCGGAAGTTATCCACCAGCTTCTCCATCGTCGATGCCGGCCAGCCATAATCGTTGATGAGCAGGTCGCCCATGCGACGGGTGATGCGCGAATTGGCCTGGTGCGGGATAATGTGTGTTAGATCGTCATGAGCCAGGTTCGCATGGCGGCACAGCGCATCGACCGCCTCCGCCATCGCGCGCGGGGCTTCGCGGAAGACCTCTTTGCCGTTCATCTTGGTATAGCCTACCAGGTACTGAGCAAGAACCTGGTTGAGTTCCTTGCCTTTGCCCTCTTTGTAGAGTTCACGCATCTTCATGTCCACTTCAGCCATCTCAACGACATCCTTACGCAGCGGCGTCTGGTAATAGAGCGCCTGGGCCTGGTTGGCATCGGACCCGTTGATGATGTAGGTATCCTCGTCGCCACTACGCTCCAGCAGGAAAGCAGAGGCTCCCTCGCCGAACAGCGAGCTCGTCTTCCAGTCAAGCACGTTCATGATATTGGGCAGTAGACCTTCAGAAGTAACCATCAGCACCAGGCGCGCGGAACTTGACGAGAGCACTTCGGCGCAGATCTGGAAGGCCTCGGTCTGACAGGCACAGGCTCCCCTGAGCATGGTGGCGCGAATCGGCTTCAGACCAAGCCGCTGCTGCACCTGTCCGGCAATGGTAGGAAAGGCATCATTATCGGAGGAAGAGGCCCCGATGATCGTATCTATTTCAGAGGCATCGCGACCAGCGCTGGCCAGCGCCCGCTGCGCCGCGACCACGGCCATATCTACCAGTGACTCTTCTCTAGGCGCCTGGGGAGCATCGATGAGGCCAGGTGCATCCTCCCCGGCCATTCTACGACAGAGTTCCAGTGTGCTGGTACGCACATGGCGCGTGCTCAGCCCCGTCACGCGCTCCAGGTCACCAGCACTGCGCGGGTCGCCGAGGCGGGTAGAGATGTGCGCAAAAAATTCGTTCGTGATGATGCCTGCCGGAGCATATGTGCCAAGCCCGATAAGGCGTATCTTCGCCCTGGTATAGATGTGGGGCACGATATACGTGTAGTCGGGCCACTGCTGAGCTGGGTTGGATGTCATGTCAAACCTCCAGGATGGAGTAAAATAATTTGATTATTCCCAAGTATAACATATCGCTCATGAATACGCCGCTCATTATGACAACGCGAAGACACGGAGACGCGCAGGAACAGAAATGCCCACTTGACCGTAATGATAGTATGCATATCGAAGTTCATCTCGCATGCCGGAGGAGGGAGTCGATGACCACTGCCTCAGTCAGCCAGGAACACATAGCGTGCCTCGCGGAGAGACCTCGCCAGGTGCATACGATCACCGATCGTATTTCGATGGCGAACACGTATCTTATCGATGACCAGCGGTTCATCGTTGTTGACCCCGGCTCAGCGTTGAACACGCGCCTGACGCTGGAATACATCGAACATGTTCTGCATCGATCTCCCCGCGATATTGACCTTATCGTCCTGACCCATCTCCATACCGATCACACAGCCGGAGTGATCCCGCTCCAACAGGCCTGTGGCGCGTCCGTGGCAGCGTCGACTACTGCCCGGCAACTGGCACAAGCGGAACAGCAGGCAGGCAAGCTCATGCCAGGAGTCACATACATGGCCGAGCAGGTCTTGCCAGGAGCCTTCCAGCGCCTGGACCTCTTCCCGCCGCAGTATGCCCGGCAGGTGGAGATGATCAACGTCTGGCTGGACGATGTCGCAGGCGTACCGCAGCACCTTGACTGGCGCGTGATCGCCGCTCCCGGCCACACACGTGATAGCCTCTGTCTCTACAACGCCTTCACCCGCGAACTGCTGTGCGGCGATATGGTGATGACCCTGGAAGGCAGGAAGCCGTGCATACGGGGGGAGGGCAGCCGTCGCCAGGTGCAGGAGATGCTCCAACTCCTGCGTAGTTTACATATCCATTACCTCTACCCTGGTCACGGCAGGGCTGTGCTCGCGAAACAGGTTGTTCAGCAGATCCAGCTTGAATCCTAAGGCTACATCTGCTTGGGGCGACTCGGCAGGCGTAGCGGCATAGGGCCACCGGTCGGACGCAGCAGGGGTGGGGTAGGGGTACTGAGCATGGAGAGCGGCACCGTTCGGGCCGACTGCAAGGGGGTATACTCCAGGCTTATATTTCCCAGTCTGACAATATCACCCGGTTCAAGCTGCCACGGAGCTACCAACAGCTCGTCATTGATATATGTGCCGTTGCGGCTCGCCAGGTCCTGCACATACATACCATTGGGCTGGCGTACGATCTGCGCATGCCGTCGCGAAATCGAGGGATCGTTAATCACGACATCGCTCTCAATACCGCGCCCTATCGTCAGTACAGGATGTTCCAACAAGAAGCTTTTCCCACTCAGTTCGCCATCGCGGATCACAAAGGCGTATATCTCAGGAGGTATCGCGGGGAGGGGATATGCTACCTGACCCACCTCTGCCGTCTCCTGGCGCATGGCCGTTCCGGCGCGAGAAGCGTCAGAGGCGATCTGCTGGACCAGGCCATCAAAGTCACTAGAGTTGCCGGCGCCCAGAGGCGGCGTGAGCGGCAACGCCATCTTGCTCTGATTTTCGCCAGGAACAGGGGTGACGGCGCTCTGTGTCTCTTCAGCGGCCAGATTCACAGACGAGCGCGGCGCGTGACGCAGGAGCGGGTCATCCTGGGAGGTCAGGGATGTGGATGGCGCGGCAAGCTCCAGGAGGAAACGGTGAGAGCCAACCTCCAGCAGTTCGCCAGGCGCGATGATGACGGAGCCACGAATGCGCCGGCCGTTGACCTGCACGCCATTGAGGCTGTCACAATCGGTAACATACACACATCCCTGGTCCCAGGCCAGTTCAACATGAGCGCGGGAGGCCATATCATCATCCAGCCAGATATCGTTTTCCTCACCCCGTCCGATCGTCACGATGGTCCGCTTCAAGGCCAGGCGCTGGCCCTGGAAGCGCCCGTTGCGATGTTCGAGCCAGCCCCAGGGGGTATCGTCATTGAAGACGAAGGGCACAGGCACACCAGGCTGGCGGCGGGGCGGCATGAATGAGGCGGTAGCGGGATTGGCGTGCGTGGTGCGCTTCTGGCGCGGGAGATGAGTGGAGGCCGTTGAGGTGCGCGGCGGCGTGAACAGGCAGTAGGCGACAGTGATACCAAAGGGCAACACCCAGCCCCAGAGCGCTATGTAGACCAGCAGCAGCTCAACCTCTACCGCGTTGATGTTCGCCTGCCCCCCGGCAAAACGTACATTGTACCAGACAAGTGCGGGCAGCAAGAGCAACGCAGAGATAACACAGAGCACTATGGCCCCGGCAAGCTGCCGGGTCGTGCCGCGCCGGCGGAACGTCGTATAAAGCGCATCGATAGCGATGGCAAGCATACAGCATGCCAGGCCTCCATAGCAACCAGCGCTAAACCATGTCGAAAAATCTACACTGCTCGTAGGCTGCTCCTCCTTGCATTACAGCATGGCATTGATACCCGCGCGGCGGGCATCGCTGATCACCACCCGGTCGACAATTGTACTCTGTTTGACATTCTGCTGGTAGATGGCATCGGTCGAAATATTGGCGGAGGC